>DATFVB010000221.1 GCA_035260525.1 Thermoanaerobaculia bacterium | reverse complement strand
GACGGGAGCGGCGCCGCGCTCGGCTCGACCGATTACTCGCTTCACCCCTACGAGCAGATCCAGCCCAACGTCGAGGATCTCGTCAAGAACCTCGCGACGACCAACGCCCGCATCACGGCGACCGTGACCGCGGGCACGGGCTCGGTCCTCCTCGCCGGCGCGCAGGTGGCCAACGACTCGCAGGACTCCTCCGGCTTCGAGATGAGCTTCCGCGACGACCTGCTCGGCGGAGGCGGCGGTGGCGGCCTCTCGGCGGTCGTCCATGACGGGACGCTCGTCGGCAACGGAACCGTCTCGACGCCGCTCGGCGTCAATCCCGCCGCCGTCGTCACGTCGTTGAACGGCCTCCACGGCGCGGTGACGCTCGCGGCCGGATCCAACGTCACCCTCACCCCCTCCGGCCAGACCCTCACGATCGCGGCCTCCGGAGGGGGAGGCGGAGGAGGGCTGACGCTGCCGTTCAGCGGATCCGCGAGCGTCCCCGCCGGCGCCGCGTTCAACGTCCAGAACCCCGGCACCGACGGCGTCGCTCTCCAGGGAACGGGGACCGGCGCCGGGGTTTACGGCCAGAGCACATCGGGCAACGGAATCATCGGGACGTCGAGCTCGTCGTGGGGCGTCCACGGCGTGAGCTCCGGCACCGGCGTCAACGGTGCCGCGATGCGCGCCGAGGGAAACGGGATCGGGCTCTTCGCGACGAACACGGGTAGCGACGCCACGGTCGTCGCGACGAACGCCACGAGCGGGGTGATCTACAAGGGATTCGCCAACGGCGGGACGCTCGTCTTCCAGGTGGACGCGACCGGCGTTCAGGGGAGCTCTGCGACGACCGGACAGGCCGGCGTTCATGGGACCTACTCCGGGAGCGGACAGGGTTACGGCATCTTGGGCGACACGAATAGCATCTTCGCGACCGCGGTGTACGGCAACAACCCGTCGGGAACGGCCATATGGGGCCATGCCGGATCGTTCAACTACCCGAGTGTGATCGGCGAGAATACGGGCGGCGGACTCGGGCTTTATTCGAAAGGGGACGCTCAGGTCGACGGCGACCTGACCGTCTATGGAAACTTCCAGGTCGCTGGCGGCGGGACGAAGTCCTTCGTCTCGCCGGATCCGACCGATGCCGGCCGTCAGATCGTCTACGCGTGCCTCGAGGGACCCGAGTCTGGAACCTATTTCCGAGGCTCGGGGAGGATCGCCGGTGGCTTCGCATCGATCGAGGTCCCGGAGGACTTCCGGCTCGTGACGAAAGCGAACGGTCTGACGGTGATCGCCACCCCCGTCGGGGCGCCCGCGGTCCTCACCGTGATGAAGAAAGGCCTCGATCGGATCGTGATTCAAGGCTCGGCCGACGTCGAGTTCGATTACATGGTCAACGGCGTGAGGGCGGAAATCCCAAACCATCCGGCGATTCAACCGAACAAATTGTTCATTCCGCGTTCTGCGAGCGACGACATGACCCGGCGCATGAGCGCCGGAACGATCCGATTCCTCAAGAGAAACGGTGTCCTCAACGCCGACGGCTCGGTCAACCTTGAAACGGCACACCGTCTCGGATGGGATCGCCAGCCGGGATGGAGCGCGTCCTCGGAGGAGGATCGATAGGTCGGTCGGTCTTCCCCGAAAAAGCTTTGCTACGATCGCGGCTCGATGACGGGCGATCCGCGCCTCCGAGCCTCGCTTCTCGCCTGGTTCGACCGCGAGAAGCGCGAGCTCCCCTGGCGGGGAACGCGCGATCCCTGGGCGATCTGGGTCTCGGAGGTGATGCTCCAGCAGACGACGGTCCAGACGGTGCTCCCCCGCTACCCGAAGTTCCTGAAGCGTTTCCCGACTGTCGAGACGCTCGCCCGCGCCCGCCTCGACACCGTTCTCGCGGCGTGGTCGGGGCTCGGGTACTACGCCCGCGCCCGGAACCTCCACCGGGCCGCGCGCACCGTCGTCGAGGAGCACGGCGGGAAGATCCCCGAGGATCCGGAGGTGCTGCGGGGGCTCCCCGGAATCGGCGCCTACATGGCGCAGGCGCTGTCCGCGATCGCGTTCGGCCGGCCGGCGCTTCCGGTCGAAGCCAACGTCCGCCGGGTCGTTTCCCGGATCGAGGCCGCCGACGTGACCCCGGAGGCGGTCGCGCGGCTCGTCTCCCGTAAACGGCCCGGCGATTCGATCGCCGCGCTCTTCGACCTCGGCCAGATCGTCTGCCGGCCGCGAAATCCCGCCTGCGGCGCTTGCCCGCTCGCGCGAAGCTGCCGGGCCCGCGCGCGCGGAATCGTGGACCGGTTTCCGCCGCGGCGCACCGCTCGGCCGGCCCGTCCTCTCTATCGCTGCGTCGCCGCCGCCGTCTCCGAGAACGGCCGAATCCTCGTCCGACGCCGCGCGGACGGCTTCCTCGCCGGCATGTGGGAGCTCCCCGGAGTCGAGGCGGACGTGCTGTCGGTCGCGCGCGCTCGTTTCCGGAGCCGCTTCCGCGCCGCAGGGCGAGCGCTTCTGGGAACGGTCGAGCAGCCGATCGCGGGAAAACGCGTCCGCGTCGAGATCTACTCGACTCCCGCGCCCGCGTCGCGTCCGGGCGATCGCTGGATGACCGCCGCCGAGATCGAGGCGAGCGCGTCTCCTTCCCTCACGAAGAAGATCGCGCGGCGCGTTTCCCCCGCGCCCCGGGAGCGGCGTAGAATCGGGCGATGAAGCTCCTTTTCCGGGTCGCCGTGGTGTCCCTGCTCGCCGTCTCGCTTCGTGCCGACGTGGTCCTGACCATGAAATCGGGCGAGCGGTACGAGCTCGCCCAGGCGCCGAAGCACCGGAACGGGATGGTGAGCTTCACCACGAAGGACCGCCGCTTCCTGACGGTCAAGCAGTCCGAGGTGGCGAGCGAGCAGACCGTCGTTCCCGTCCAGCCGAAGAAGAAGCTCGACCGCACGGACACCAAGCAGCTCGGCGCGATCGCGCGGGAGCAGCGCGCCGAGCGAGGGATCGACGCGGACGTCGCGGGAAAGACTCCGGCGGAGAAACCGGCGAAATCCCGGAAGGCGCCGCCTCCGGAGAAAAAGAAACCCGTTCACAAGACGAAGAAGCGGCCCGCTCCGCCGCCGACGGCTCCTCCGCCGGACTCTTCCGACTCGGACTGACCGAAGGATCCAGCCATGAGAACGAAATACCAGTTCCGGAACGTGGAGGTGCGCGAGGAGGGCTCCGGCCCGGCCGTCGTCCTCGTCCACGGGTATCCCCTCGACGGCGACATGTGGACCGAAGTCTCGGCCCGGCTCGCTCCGAAGTTCCGCGTGCTCCGTCCCGATCTGCCCTCCCGCCGCGACACTCCCCACCCGTCGCAGCCCTCGATGAAGGAGTACGCGGGATGGATCGCCGCCGTCGTCGACGCGGCCGGCGGCAGAGCCGGCCTCGCGGGGTTCTCGATGGGCGGGTACGTCGTCTTCGAGCTTCTCCGGAACCGGCCGGAGGCGGTCGCCGCCGTCGCATTGCTCGACACGCAAGCCGGCGCCGACGACGATGCCGGAAGGCAGGCGCGCAACACGGCGATCTTCACCGCCCGCGAAATGGGCCCCTCGGCGGTGTCCGACCGGATGATCCCGAAGCTCCTTTCGGCGGGCGGCCGAAAGCGCGCGGACCTCGTCGCGCGCGTCCGCGCGATCGTGCGGCGCCAGAATCCGAACTCGATCGAGAACGATCTCCTCGCGATGCGCGACCGGGCGGATTCGATCCCGTCGCTCGGGGCGATCACCGTTCCCGCGCTCGTCGTCGTCGGCGCCGAAGACTCGATCACGCCGCCGGCCAGAGCCGAGGCGATGGCGCACGCGATTCCGGGAGCCGAGCTCGTCACGATCGCCGGAGCCGGCCACCTCACGCCGATGGAAAAGCCCGACGAGGTCGCGGCGGCGCTCTCCGGCTTCTTCGAGGGAGCTCTCCGCTGACCGCAGCCGGGCGCGGGGCCGATGCCCTCTTCCGGTTGCTCTTCTCCTTCCGGTCGGCGAAATGAAGCTCTCGACCTCCCTCAAAGTCGGGACGGGGCTCGCGGTGATGCTGGTCTTCCTCCTCCTCGTGGCGATCAGCGCTCTCCTGAGCGCCCGAATGATGGCGAGATCCGCGGGGCTCGTGGAACGGACGCTCGACGTCGAAAGCGACCTCTCGGATCTCGAGAACGCGATGCTCGCGGCGGAATCGGCGACGCGCGGGTTCCTCGTCACCGGCGACGATCGGTACCTTGCCTCGTTCCGCGACGCGCCGGCGCTCGCGCGCGAGGAGCTCGAGGGACTCCGCAGAAAAACGGCGGACGATCCCGTCCAGCTCCGGCACATCGACGCCGTCGAGCCCCTCATCGTGTCCAAGATCGCCCGAATGCAGCGAACCGTCGATCTGTGGAAGCGCGGGAGCATGGACGCGGCGGTGGCGGAGGTCAAGTCGGGTGTCGGCCGCGAGCTGATGGCGGAGATCCGCCGGCGTTTGCATTCGATGCAGCGCGAAGAAGAGCGCCTCGCCGCGCAGCGTGCCGCCGCCGAGCTGCGAGGTGCCCGGCGCACCGAACGGTTCATCGTGCTGACCGCGATCCTCGCCGCGGGGTTCGTCTCGGTCGCCGGCGTCCTCATCCGTCGGGACCTCCTCGGGCGCCGCCGCGCCGAAGAAGCGCTCCGGGACCTCTCGATGGTGGATGAGCTCACGGGGCTCTACAACCGGAGAGGGTTCCTGATCCACGCCGAGGATCGCGTCAAGTTCGCGGCGCGCCTGGGGACGCGCGAGGTGCTCGTGTTCGCCGACGTCGACGGCCTCAAATCCATCAACGACACGTTCGGCCACTTTGTTGGCGACGAGGCCATCACGGCGGCGGCGGGACTCCTCCGATCGAGCTTCCGGGACACGGACGTCGTCGCCCGGATCGGCGGCGACGAATTCGTCGTTCTCGCTCTGATGGACCGCGACGAGGACGTGGAAGTGCCGATTCGGTCGCTCCGGGCGGCGATCCAGGCGTGGAACGCGCACGCCGGAATGGCTTTCCGGCTCTCGATGAGCGTCGGAACGACGTACTTCGAACCGGGAACGCGGCTCGAGGAGCTGATCGCCGCGGCGGACCGGAAGATGTACGCG
>DATFVB010000220.1 GCA_035260525.1 Thermoanaerobaculia bacterium | reverse complement strand
GCTCGGCGCGGTCCGGGTCGCCGAGACCGCCGCCGCCGCGGTCGAGATCGCGGAGCGCGAACGGCCGCGCCGCCGCCGCCCGCGGAGACGCACGCCGTGACGCTCTTCACGCGCGCGCTCCTGCGGACGCCGCCGCCGAATTTCGCCGACGGCTTGACGACGGCCGACCTCGGCGCTCCCGATCTCGAAACTGCGCTCGCGCAGCATCGCGAATACGCGCGCGCGCTCGAGCGGTGCGGTCTCGCCCTGACGGTCCTTCCTCCCGATCCGCGCCATCCCGACTCCTGCTTCGTCGAAGACACGGCGGTCCTCTTCGGCGCGACGGCGGTCGTGACCCGCCCCGGGGCGGCCAGCCGCGCGGGCGAGGTCGACGAGATGCGCGAGCGGCTCGCGGAGCTCTTCGCCTCCGTCAGGGCGATCGAGGCGCCGGGCACGCTCGACGGCGGCGACGTCTGCGAGGCCGGCAGCCGGTTCTTCGTCGGCGTCTCCGAGCGCACCAACGAGGCGGGCGCCCGCCAGCTCGCGAACTTTCTCGAGGCGGAGGGGCGCTCGGCGGACCTCGTGGACATCCGGGAAGTTCCGGGGATCCTGCATTTGAAGAGCGGCGTCACCTCGATCGGGGACGGCCGCCTCGTCGCAATCGACGCGCTCGCGGAGAACGCGGCGTTTTCCGATTTCGACCTCGTCCGGGTCGCCCCCGGAGAGGAGTACGCGGCCAACTGCGTCCGGGTGAACGACCATCTCCTCGTGGCGGCCGGTTTCCCGCGCCTCGAAGCGTCGCTCGCGGGCCTCGGGTATCCCGTGACGGCCGTCGAGATGTCCGAGTTCCGGAAGATGGACGGCGGCCTCTCGTGCCTGTCGCTCCGCTTCTAGCGAAGCGAGGGGGCGACTCGCAGGGTCCCGTTCGCGCCCGCCCGGTCATCATCCCGCTCGGCGCTTCCCTTCCGTTGCGGAGGGTCTGAGCGGAGCGGCGGTCCGCTCCTCAGCGATGACGGGGTGGGGCCGCCTCCCATCCGCGACGGGTCACCTCGCGGTAACCGGGCCTCCGGCCGCTCGCGACTTCCGCCGTCCGATTCACTTGCATCATTCGGTCCGGGTCTTCCGCGTTACCATTCGCGCATGGACAACGAGCTTCCCGACGTCCTGCGTCTCGGCATTCCCGAGATCGACATGGAGCACCTCCTCCAGGTGCAGATCCTGGCGTCGATGCTCGAGGCGTTCGCGGCCGACGACTGGCCGCGGGCGAGCGAATTGATCGGCCAGCTCCAGGACGTCACGGAAGCGCACTTCATCGCCGAGCAGCTCCTCATGCGGCTCCACGCCTATCCCGGCTACCAGACCCACGAGCGCGAGCACGACCAGCTCATCCAGGAGCTCCGCGCGCTCGAGGAGTCGATCGTGTCGGAGGAAACGGGGCTTCCGCTCGCGGCCCGCTCGTTCGAGCTCTGGCTCGTCCACCACATCCACACGGCCGACAAGGCTTTCGCGGCGTTCCTGCTCGACAAACATTCGGGCGCCGGCACACGCGTCCCGGTTTCCTGACCCGTCGGATCGGCCCGGCGGTGTCTTTGGCGCTTTTGACTCTTGCGTTTCGGGAGTCGGACCGAGAGTCCCGCGTCGCGTTGTCCCCGTTTCGGCCCTTTCGCGATGGAGAAGGCATGCGAGGTGCAAAAAGGGCCGGCCGATGGCGCAAAGGCGTATGCTTTCCGCGGAGGACGGGTGTCAGCCGTATGTGCATTCGATGACATCGCGATGCGGGGCAGGGCCCGCGGCCTTCGATTGGCCTGTACCCTGCGGGACCAGTCCGGAGGCCGGGGTGTCAGGAGCCCGCTCTAACGTTCGATAGCGGCCGGGCCCTTCGGGGCGCCGGATTCCGCCTATTTCGGATCGGGATAGGCCGACGCCTCGTCCGCCTATCTCGGCGACGGGGGGGAGCTATGCCGAACCTGATTCCGCCTATCTCTGACCGAGAGCCTCCAGCTAATACAAAGTTAGGCCCGCGGAAGGCGTCATGAGCGGCTTGCAAGGTGCAGAGGCTAA
>DATFVB010000219.1 GCA_035260525.1 Thermoanaerobaculia bacterium | reverse complement strand
CGCCGCGCCGTGGTCGTACGCCCCGCCCCGCGGCTCACCGACAGCGATATCCCGGAGCTTGCCCTCGGGCGTGCACGGAGTGGTTGTCGGATAGCCGGGTCGCGGCGGCGGGCCGCGGACCCTTGAGCGAGGCGCTGGATGACGTTCCGAGGAGAGAGGCGGGGACGCGCCGAGCGGTCAAGACGCGGCCGGGATCGATGGTATCGACCAGCCGCGTCGGGGTCCGAGATCCCGCCGCCGTTGACCCGGCCCGATATCCCGGAGCTCAATCCATCTGGCGCCGCAGCACCGTCGGGATGTCGAAGTCCTCCCGCGCCGAGGCGTTGGGGCCGAAACCGGTCGGATCGTCGCTCCGCATGAAGTGCGCGCGCTTGGCGGGGGCCGGCTCGGGCTCGTCGTCCAGATCCGCGAGCGCCTTCGGCCGGTCGTGCTCGGAGTCGAAACCCGTCGCGATGACCGTCACCTTCACCGATCCCGCCATCCGCTCGTCCGTGACGCATCCGAAGATGATCTCGGCATCCGGGTCGGCGGCGCGCTGGATGATCTCGGCCGCCTCGTTGATCTCGTACAGCGTCATGTCCGGGCCGCCCGTGATGTTCATCAGGACGCCGCGGGCGCCGTCGATCGAAGCGTCCTCCAGGAGCGGCGACGAGATCGCGGCCTGCGCCGCCGAGACCGCGCGGTTCTCGCCCGAGGCGACCCCCGTTCCCATCAGCGCCCGGCCCATGTCGGACATGATCTTCTTCACGTCCGCGAAGTCGAGGTTGATCTCTCCCGGCGACGTGATCAGGTCCGAGATCCCCTGGATCGCCTGGCGGAGGATGTCGTCGGCGATGCGAAAGGCCTCGAGATGCGTCGTGTCGCGCTCGACGAACGAGAGAAGGCGCTGGTTCGGGACGGTGATCAGGGTGTCGACGTGGTCGCGCAGGTCGCGCATCCCCCGCTCGGCCTGCTTCATGCGCTTGCCCCCCTCGAAGAGGAAGGGCTTCGTGACGATCCCGACCGTCAGCGCGCCCTGCTCGGCCGCGACCTTCGCGATGATCGGCGCCGCGCCCGTGCCGGTCCCGCCGCCGAGCCCGGCCGCGATGAAGACCATGTCCGAGCCGGCCAGCAGCGCGTTGAGCTTGTCGAGGTCCTCGAGCGCCGCGTTCTTCCCGATCTCGGGGTCCGCCCCCGCTCCGAGCCCCTTCGTCAGCCGCGAGCCGAGCTGGATCTTGTGCGGCGCGAGCGACTTGCGGAGGGCCTGCAAGTCGGTGTTGCAGGCGATGAACTCGATCCCCCGGATCCCCGCCGAGATCATCCGGTTGACGGCGTTCGAGCCTCCCCCGCCCACCCCCAGGACGCGGATTCTGGCAGGAGCGGATTCGGTGTCCTCGAGCTCGATCGCGAGGCGCTTCTCGGATTCGTCGTCGAAGGTGATCATCGCTCTTCTCCTCAGAAAAAGTCGCCAAAAAATTTCTTCACGCGGGACAACGAGAAACCTTTCGTCTTGCGGTGCGACTGGACGCGCTGGCCGTAGAGCAGGAGGCCCGTCGCGACCGCCCACTCGGGGCGCGAGACGACGTCGACGAGGCCGCCGATCCCGTGGGAGGGCACGCCGCGGCGGACCGGGCCGTCGAAGACCGTCTCGGCCACCTCGAGAAGCCCTTCCATCTCGGAGCCCCCGCCGGTCAGCACGTAGCCGGAGCGGAGCTCCGCGTCGAGCCCGAGGCGCTTGACCTCGTCCCGGATCAGCCCCATCAGCTCCTCGGCGCGCGGCTGCAGGATGTCGGCGAGCATCGTCCGGGGACAGAGCTTGGGCGTGCGGCCGCCGACCATCGGCACCTCGACCATCTCCTCCTCGGAGACGGAGGACCGGAGCGTCGAGCCCGACTTGCGCTTGATCCGCTCGGCGTCGGGAATCGGCGTGCGCAGCACGACCGCGAGGTCGTTGGTGAAGTGGTCGCCGCCGACCGGAAGCACCACCGTGTGCGCGATCGACCCCTTCTCGTAGAGCGCGACCTCGGTCGTGCCGCCGCCGATGTCGGCGAGGCACACGCCGAGCTCCTTCTCGTCGGCGGTCAGGACCGCCTCGGCGGCCGCGAACTGCTCCAGGACGAGCTCGACGACCTCGATCCCCGACTTGTTCAGGCACGCCGCGAGGTTCTGGGAAACCGCGATCGGCGCCGTCACGATGTGGACGTTCGCCTCGAGGCGCGCGCCGACCATCCCCAGCGGGTCGGCGATCCCTTCCTGCCCGTCGACCGAGAATTCCCGGGGAATCGCGTGGACGATCTCGTGGTCCTGCGGCACCTGGACGGACTTCGCCGCGTCGACGACGCGCGCGATGTCGTCGCGGGAGATCTCGCGGGCCTTCCCGGAGACCGCCACGACGCCCCGGCTGTTGAACGACCGCACGGCGGAGCCCGAGAGCCCGGCGTAGGCCCGCGTGATCTGGGCGCCCGCCATGATCTCGGCCTCCTCCGCGGAGCGCTTGATCGCGTCCACGGTCGAGTCCACGTTGATGATGTTCCCCTTCCGCGCCCCGCGGTGCGCGGTCGAGCCCTTCCCGAGGATGTCGAGCCCGCCGCGGGAGTTCGGCTCCCCGATCAGCACGCACACCTTCGACGAGCCGATGTCGCACGAGACCAGGAAATTTTCCGGCTTGGCCATCAGATGGTCTTCCCCCCCGCGAACGCCCCGGAGAACACCACCCGGCGGTCGAAGCGGAGGTCGATCGACTTCGGAACGATTCCGCGCGAGTCCATCTCGGGTTTGAGGGAGAACAGGGCGCGTATCTTCTCCGGGGCGTCGCTACCCAGAACTTCGATCGGTACGCGCAATGTTGCGTCCATGATACCGAATCCTCCGGAAGAAAGCGCCCAAATTTCCGACACCGTCGACGCGTACTCCGGGAAGCCGCGCTGGAGCGACGCGAGCAACGCCGCCGCCTCGGGGAGGCGCTCGTCCGGAGCCGTGACGATCGGGTAGTCGCCGGCGGACTCGCGCGGATCGAACGGCGCGACGACCGCGCCGCGAGAGTCCATCCAGAAGAGCGAAGCGCCGCGCCGGCAGAACGCGATCGGGGTCTTCTCCGTGATCATGATCTTCAACGCGTGCGGGAGCTCCTTGGAGACCGTCACGCGGTCGACCCACGGGACCTTCACGACCGCCGACGCGATCGGCGCCAGGTTCAGGAGCAGGAGGTTGCGGCTCTCGTACGGGGCGAGCGCCGCGAGAACGTCCCGCGTGCGGGTCCGGCGCGTCCCTTCGATCTCGAACCGCTCCAGCAGGAGGGCCGGCGAGCGGAGATACCTCCACGTTCCCGCCGAAGCGGCGCCGGCGGCGAGGAGCCAGAAGAGCACGGTCCATTTCCGGCCGAGCCGAGACGCCCGCGCGATCCCCGGACGGAGGAAGCCCGCCGTCATCGCTTCTCCGCGAGGTATTCCTCGCCCAGCCGGTACACGTCCCCCGCGCCCATCGTCAGGAGGAGGTCTCCCGGGACGAGCACCGCGTCGAGGAGCGGGACGATCTCCTCGCGCTTGGGCAGGAAACGGGCATTCCTGTGGCCGAACGAGGCGGCCGCTTCGACGACGGACGCGCCCGAGACGCCGGGGATCGGCGCCTCGCGCGACGGGTAGATCTCGGTGACGAGGGCGACGTCGGCGCCGTTCAAGGCGCGGCCGAACTCGCGAGCGAAATCCCGCGTGCGCGAGTAGAGGTGCGGCTGGAAGAGGGCGACGATCCGGCTCTTCGGATGGACCTGCCGCGCGGCCGCCAGCGTCGCGACGATCTCCGTCGGATGGTGCGCGTAATCGTCGACGACCCGGACGCCCTTCTTCTCCCCCTTCGTCTCGAACCGCCGGGCGACGCCGTCGAACCGCGCCAGGGCCCCGGCCGCGACGGGAAAGGGAATCGAGAGCTCGCGGGCGACCGCGAGGGCGGCGAGCGCGTTCTTGACGTTGTGGCGCCCGGGAAGGGGGAGGAACACCTCGCCGGCGAAATCCGGCTCGTCTCCCGCGACCGAGAAGCGGGCGCCGGAAGCGTCGAGCGCGAGGTCGCGGGCGCGGAGCGACGCCTGCGGCGACTCGCCGTAGGTCACCGTCCGGCGGGAAAGCCGGGGAAGAAGGTCGCTCGCGTTGACGTCGTCGAGGCAGACGAAGACGGCGCCGTAGAAGGGAACGCGGTTGGCGAAGGCGGTGAACGCGGCCATGATCTCGGCGAGATCGCGGTAGCAGTCGAGATGATCCTCCTCGACGTTCGTCACGACCGCGAGGACGGGGGTGAGCTCGAGGAACGAGCGGTCGTACTCGTCGGCTTCGGCCACGAGCCACTCCCCCTTCCCGAGGCGGGCGTTGGTTCCGAGGTAATGCGCCCTTCCCCCCACGAGGATCGTCGGGTCCAGACCCGCCTCGGTCAGGATCGCGCCGATCATCGACGTCGTCGTGGTCTTCCCGTGCGTTCCCGCGACGGCGATCCCCTGCTTCAGGCGCATGATCTCGGCGAGCATCTCGGCCCGCCGGATGACCGGGATCCCGCGCAGCCGGGCGCGCCGGACTTCCTCGTTCTCCTCCCCGACCGCCGAGGTGATGACGAGCAGGTCGGCGCGGTCGAGATGCGAGGGGTCGTGGCCGAGATCGACCGGGATGCCGAGCGAGGCGAGGCGCCGGGTCGTGTCGCTCTCGGCCGAATCGCAGCCCGAGATCGCGAGCGGATAGGAGAGCAGCAGCTCGGCGAGCCCGGACATCCCGACGCCGCCGATCCCGACGAAATGGATGCGGTGGAGCTTCAGGAACCTCATGGCGTTTCCTGAAGAAATTCGAAGCACGAAGTTCGAAATCCGAAACAAGCACGAAATCCGAATGACCGGAATCCAAAACGGGACTCCGCCTGGTCATTCGAAATTCGGGATTCGAATGTGTTTCGAGTTTCGAGCTTCGAATTTCGGATTTTCATTCGGCGATCTCGAACAGGAGATCCACGATCCGCTCCGCCGCATCCGGCTTGCCCAGCGTCCGCGCCGCCTCCCCCATCCGGCGAAGGCGGCCGGGGTCGCCGAGGAGCTCGTCGACGGTTCGGGCGAGCATCGCGCCGTCGAGATCGCCCTCGCCGATGACGACCGCGGCGCCGGCCGACTCGAACACCCGCGCATTCTCCTCCTGGTGCGCATGCGTGGCCGCCGCGAACGGGACGAGGATCGACGGCCGCGCGGCCGCCGCGATTTCCGCGAGCGTGAGCGCCCCGGCGCGCGCGACGACGAGGTCGGCGCGCGAGAACGCCTCCGCCATCGCGTCGACGAACGGCACGGCCGTGATCGATGGGAAGGGAGCGACGGCGTCCCGGACGAGGCCGAGCTCGCGCTCTCCCGTCTGCGCGAGGACCTCGATGCCCGCCGCGGCGAGCGCGGGCGCGGCGCCGGCGATCGCGCGGTTCAAGACGCGCGCGCCCTGGCTTCCGCCGAAGAGGAGCACCCGCCGCCCTCCGGCGGCCGCCGAGGGCACGCGAAAGAACTCCTCGCGGACGGGGTTTCCGGTCCAGACGCAGCGTCCCGGAAGGCGCCGGCACGCGGCTTCGAAACCGGCCGCCGTCGCGCGCGCGATCCGCGCCCCGAGCCGGTTGGCGATCCCGGGGACGGAGTTCTGCTCCTGGATCATCGCCGGGACGCCGGCCATGCGGGCCGCCGCGAGCACCGGGAGCGACGCGTAGCCGCCGACGCCGAGCACCGCGGCGGCGCGCTCGCGCCGCAGGATCCGCCGCGACTGCGCGATCCCGCGGACGAGGTCCGAAAGCGCGCGGACCTTCGCCCCGGCGCCCCGCCCGACGAACCCCGAGGCGGCGATGAACTCGATCGGAAAGCCCTCCTTCGGCGCGATCACGGCCTCGAACCCCCGCCGCGTCCCGACGAACAGGACGCGCGCTTCCGGACGGCGGCGGCGGATCTCGCGAGCGATCGCGATCGCGGGAAACACGTGGCCTCCCGTCCCCCCGCCGGCCAGTACGTACGTCTCCCCGTCTCTCGCCATCTCACGTGACGTGCTGGGAAACGTTCAGGAGGATCCCCGCCGCCAGGCAGTCGGCGACGAGCGAGGACCCGCCGTAGGACAGGAAAGGCAGCGGGATCCCCTTGGTCGGCAGGAGCGTGAGCACGACCCCGAGGTTCATCGCGGCCTGCAGCACGATCATCGCGGTCGCTCCGACGGCGAGATAGGCCAGGTGCGGCTCGGGAGCGCGGCGGGCGGCGCGGAGGCCGCGCCACGCGACCAGCCCGAACAGGACGATCACCCCGATGGCGCCCAGGAAGCCGAGCTCCTCGCCCACGATCGCGAAGATGAAGTCGGTGTGGGGATACGGCAGGAAGAAGAGCTTCTGCCGCGACTGCCCGAGACCGTTGCCGGTGATCCCCCCGGTGCCGACGGCGATCAGCGACTGCGCCGCCTGGAAGCCGCGCCCGAGCGGATCGGCCTCGGGGTGGAGGAACGCGAGGAACCGCTGCTTGCGGTAGCCGGCGGAGAGCACGAGGAGCGTGAACACCGGGATGCATCCGGCGACCCCGATCACGAAGTAGCGCAGCGGCGCCCCGGCGAGGAAGAAGAGCGCGCCCGCGACGAGGAGGTACGACATCGCCGTCCCGAAGTCGGGCTCGGCGAGGACGATCGCCGCCGAGAGGCCGAGGAAGCTCGCCGCGGGGAGCACGCCGTGCACGAAGTCGTCGAGCCGCTCGCGTTTCCGGTCGATCTGATACGCGAGGAAGAGGACGAGCGCGACCTTCAGGAACTCGGCGGGCTGGAGGGTCAGGGGCCCGAAGACGAGCCAGCGCCGCGCCGCGTTGATCGGCGGCCGGAAGAGAACGGCCACGCAGAGCGCGAGGCAGGTCCCGAGCGCGCCGTAGACGACGATCGGCTTCCGGAATTGGCGGTGGTCGACGCGGGACACCACGAACGCCAGCGTCAGGCCGACGATCAGCGCGGCGAGCTGCTTGGCGAGATAACGGTAGGGATTTCCGAAGAGGCGCGCCGCCTCGGGCGCCGAGGCGCTGTAGATCATCACGCAGCCCAGCAGCGCGAGGGCGATGAACGCCGTGAAGAGGATCTTGTCGGAAGCGAGCTTACGCGCCATGCGCCACCCGCCCGAGAACGAGGCCGCGGAAATGGTCGCCGCGCTCCTCGAAATTCCGGTACTGGTCGAACGACGCGCACGCCGGGGAGAGGAGCACGGTGTCGCCGGGGCGAGCGGCCTCGGCGGCGAGATCGACCGCCCGCTCCATGTCGCCGGCCCGCCGGGTTTCCGCCCCGGCGATCGCCCGCTCGATCTTCTCGGCCGACTGGCCGATCGTCAGGACGAGCCGGGCCTTGCGCGCGACGGGCCGGGCGAGGATCGAGAAGTCGCTCCCCTTCTCGGATCCCCCGAGGATCAGGATCACGCGGCCGTCCGGGAAACCCGCGAGCGATTTCACGACGGCGTCCGGGTTCGTCCCCTTCGAGTCGTCCACCCAGGCGACCCCTTCGGCCACCGCGACGAGCTCGGTGCGGTGCGGCAGCCCCGCGAACAGGGTGAGGCCCGAGCGGATCGCTTCCGGCGAGGCGCCGGCGAGCTCCGCGGCGGCGGCGGAGGCCAGCGCGTTCTCGAGGTTGTGCAGACCCGGGAGCGCGACCTCCGCCGCGGCGCAGAGCCGCCGCCGCTCGCCGCCGATCTCCGACCAGAGCGCGCCGTCCGCGCTCCACGCTCCGCCGGGCGCCGCCTTCCGCGTCGAGAAGCCGATTCGCCGCGCCGGCGGGCGAAACGCCGCCGAGCCGGGATCGTCTTCGTTGACGATCGCGGCGTCGCCGTCGCGCTGGTTCTCGAAGACGCGCGCCTTCGCGGCGGCATACGCCGCCAGGGTCCCGTGCCGGTCGAGATGGTCGGGCGTGACGTTGGTGACGACCGCAACGTCCGCCCGGAACCGGTCGATCGTCTCGAGCTGGAAGCTCGAGACCTCGACGACGAAGAAACGCGGGCGGCGCGACGCGCAAAACGAGGAGAGCGCGGTCCCGATGTTGCCGGCCAGGGCGACGTCGCGGCGGTCGCGCCGGAGGATCTCCGCGATCCACGTCGAGACCGTCGATTTTCCGTTGGTTCCCGTCACCGCGACCCAGACGTTCTTCCCCTCGGCTTCCTCCTCGAGGATCCGCCACGCGACCTCGAGCTCCGAGAGGACCGGAATCCCCCGGCGGCGCGCCTCGGCGGGGATCGCGTGCGAGAGCGGGACCCCGGGGGAGATCGCGAGGAGCTCCGCTCCGTCGAGCATCGCGGGATCCGGCCCGCCGGCGAAGAGCTCGACGCCCGCGGCCTCGATCGCCGGCGCGGACTCGATCTCGTCGCGGCGCTTCCGGTCTCCGGCCGCCACGGATACGCCGCGCGCCGCGAGCGCCTCCGCGAGCGCCGTACCGCTCCGCGCGAGCCCGAGGACGGCGATCCGCTTCTCCCTCATCGCAGCTTCAGCGTCGAGAGCGCGAGAGTCGCGAAGAGCAGCGAGAGGATCCAGAAGCGGATGATCACGCGCGGCTCCGCCCAGCCCGCCAGCTCGAAATGATGGTGGATCGGGGCCATCCGGAAGATCCGGCGGCCCGTGAACTGGAACGACGCGACCTGCAGGATGACCGAGCCGGCCTCCATGACGAAGAGCCCGCCGACGATCGCCAGGAGCACTTCCTGCTTCGCCATCACCGCGACGATCCCGATCGCGCCGCCGAGCGGGAGCGACCCGACGTCCCCCATGAACACGTCCGCCGGGTGACAGTTGAACCAGAGGAAGCCGAGCGCCGCCCCGACGATCGAGCCGCAGAAGATCGCGAGCTCGCCGGCTTCCGAGACGAACGGGACGCGCAGATAGTGGGCGACGACCGAGTTCCCGGCGATGTACGTGAGAACCGCGTAGGTCGCCGCGGCGATGCCGACGGCGCCGATCGCGAGCCCGTCGAGACCGTCGGTGAGGTTGACGGCGTTCGAGGAGCCGACGACGACGACCGAGACGAACGGAACGTACAGGACTCCCAGGTCGAGGACGAATTTCTTCAGGAACGGGAACGTCAGGATCGTGGAGAGCCTCGGCGCCTGCGGCCAGTGCTGGATCACGAACGCCGCCGCCAGCGCGACGGCGAACTGGAGCACGAGCTTGCGCTTCCCCGTGAGGCCGCGGCTGTGCTTGCGGCGGACCTTCGTCCAGTCGTCGAGGAAACCGACGCAACCGAGGGCCGCCGTCGTCCCGAGCGCGATCCAGGTGTCGCGCGTGCCGAGATCCATCCAGAGGAGCGTGGCCGCGAAGATCGCGCCGAGGATCAGCAGTCCGCCCATCGTCGGCGTTCCGGCCTTCTTGTAGTGGGATTCCGGCCCTTCCTTGCGGACGAACTGCTTCAGCTGCCAGGACTTGAGCTTGCGGATCACCCACGGACCCAGCCACAGCGAAAGGACGAGCGCGGTCACCGCGGCCATCGCCGTTCGGAACGTGATGTAGCGGAACACGTTCAACGCCGGAAACGCCGAGCGGAGGGGATAGAGGAGCGCGTAGAGCATTCAGCGTCCCGCCTTCCGCAGCGCGTCGGCCGCGACGTCGAGTCCGACGCCGCGCGATCCCTTGATCCAGACGACGTCCCCCGCGGCGAGAGTCGGACCGACCGCATCCAAGACGTCCTCCGCCCGTTCGAGACAGGTCACCCTGTCGGCGGCGAGCCCGGCGTCCACGGCGCCGCGGCCGATCTCGCGGGCGAGGGGACCGACGCAGACGAGCCGGTCGACCCGCGCCGCGGCGAACTCTCCGAGCTCGCGGTGCCAGCGCGGCCCCTCGGCGCCGAGCTCCCTCATATCGCCGAGCACGGCGACCCGATGGCCGGGCGCGGCCGCGCCGGCGAGCGCCGCGACCGCGGAACGCATCGCGTGCGGGCTCGCGTTGTACGAATCGTCGACGAGCTCGGCTCCGGAGACGTGCCGGTACACCGCCCCGCGGCGCTCCGGCGGCGAAAAGCGCGCCATCGCGGCGGCAACGTCGGCGGGACCCAGGCCCCACACGAGCGCCATCGCCGCGGCGCAGAGGCAGTTGGTCACCTGGTGCCGCCCGGCAACGGGGAGACGGACCCGCGCCGTCTTCCCGCGCATCGAGATCGTGAATTCGCTCCCCGAGAGCCCGGACGCGGAGATCTCGGAGGCGCTCACGTCGGCGTCCTCGGCTCCGAAGGGGACCGCGTCGCCGTCCCACGTCTTCGCACGCGCCCGGAGGCGCTCGTCCGCGGCGTTGTAGACGAGCGTCCCGCCGGGGGGAATCCCTTCGGTGATCTCCCATTTGGCGTCGGCGATCTCGTCGACCGACGCGAAGTTCTGCGCGTGCGCCGCCGAGACGTTCGTGATCGCGGCGACCTCGGGGCGGAAGAGGCGCGAGAGCGCGGCGATCTCCCCCTTCGTGCTCATCCCGAACTCGCCGCAGACCGCCTCGAGCCCTTCCGGCAGGCCCAGCACCGCCATCGGAAAACCGATGCCGCTGTTCGCGTTCCCCGGAGTCTTCCCCGTGCGGAAGCGGCGGGCGACGATCGCCGCCGCCATCTCCTTCGTCGTCGTCTTTCCGACCGAGCCCGTGACGGCGGCGAGCCGGAACCCCTCTTCGGCGCGCTTCCGGGCGGCGAGCGCCTGCAGCGCCCGGAGCGGATCGGGCACGACGAAGAGGGGAAACCCCTCGGGAATCCCGTCGGGCGCCCTCGCGACGAGCGCGGCGACGGCCCCGCGGCGCGCCGCCTCGCCGACGAAATCGTGCCCGTCGGCGCGGGCGCCCGGCAGCGCGACGAAGAGGTTCCCCTCCTCGACCCGGCGCGAGTCGACCGCGACCCCCGAAAACGTCAGATCGGCCGGCGGCGCGATTCCCCACGCCGCCGCC
>DATFVB010000218.1 GCA_035260525.1 Thermoanaerobaculia bacterium | reverse complement strand
CGGAGACGAGCCGCACCGGATCGCTCACGCGCGCGCCTCCCCTTCGGGAACGAGCACGACGCGGCCGGAGACGCGATGCTCGCGCAGCTCCTCGAACACCCGCCCGACGGCGGAAAGCGGACGCATCTGTGTCGACGACACGATGTCGATCCTCCCCTCGAGCACCATCCGGACGATCTCCGGATAGTGCGCCGGGTCGCATCCCCAGTTGCCGACCGCCTTCGCGTCGAACGCCATGAGGTTCGAGAGGCGGATCGCGACGGTGTCGAGCGTGAAGCCGACGACCATCAGCGTCGCCGCGGGCCCGAGGAGACCGAAGGCGGTGGCCTGCCCGGCGGCCGTCCCCGAGCACTCGAAGATCTTCCAGCCGGAAGCCGAGGCGCCGGCCTCGCGGGCCGCCGCCTGCACCCGGGCGCGAACCTCCTTGCCGGAGAGCCCCGAAGGATCGATCGCCCCGACGGCGCCCTGCGCGCGCGCGGACTCGAGCCGCGCGGGATCCACGTCGACCGCGATCACGGCCGCGCCGCGGTCGCGGGCGATCTGCGCCGCGTAGCCGCCCACCCCGCCGAGCCCGACGACGACCGCCGCGTCCCCCCGCGCCGCGCCCGACCGGTGCACCGACTGGTACGCCGTCGAGACCGCGTCGGCGACGACGGCCATGTGGCGGAGCGTCGTTCCTCCGGAAAGGGGCGCGTCCGGGTCCTGCGTCGCGCCCGGCACCTCGCACAGCGAGCGGGCCGGGACGACGACGTGCGTGGCGAAGCCGCCGTCGCAGTCGTTCCCCGGCATGACCTGGCAAGCGCAGACGGTCGGCCGCCCCGCCCGGCAGTCCGCGCAGATCCCGCACGGCAGCACGGCGGGCACGACGACGGCGCGCCCCACGAGCTGTCGGAAAGCGCTTCCCGCGTCCTCGACGTATCCCGAGATCTCGTGGCCGAGGACGAGCGGCAGCGGATGCCGGGTGCGCACGCCGGAGTCCAGGAACCCCGCGTCCGTGTGGCACACGCCGCATCCGGCCACGCGCACGAGCGCGTCTCCGGGGCCTGGCGCCGGAACGGCCCTTTCGACGCGGCGGAGCGGGCTCCCCGCCGCTTCGAGCGCGTAGCCGACGTAGCCGCTCATCCGCCCATTCCCTGCCCCCCGTCGACCGGCAGGCTCACGCCCGTGATGTGGGAAGCGCCCTCGCCGAGCAGGAACCCGACGGCGGCGGCGACGTCCGCGGCGCTCCCGGCGCGGCCGAGGGGGATCTCCGCGAGCGCCCGCTGCCGGACCGCTTCGGGGAGCCGCCCGGTCATCGGCGTCTCCGTGAAGCCGGGCTCGACGACGTTGACCGTCACGTGGGACGCGGCGAGCTCGCGCGCGGCGCTGCGCGCGAGCCCGACGAGCCCCGCCTTCGCGGCGGCGTAGTTGGCCTGCCCGAACTTCCCGCGCCGCCCGTTGATCGAGGAGACGAGCACGATCCGGCCCGCTCCCTGTTTCCGCAGCGTGGGCGCCGCCGCGCGCACGAAGTGGGCGGCCCCCCCGAGATCGACGCCGAGCACGGCGTCCCATTCCTCGTCGGTCATCTTCCAGAGGACCGCGTCCCGGCAGATCCCGGCGGCGAGCACGAGGTGATCGAGTCGTCCGCGGCGGCGGACGAGGTCGGCGACGATCGCGCGGGCGGAGGCAGCGTCGGCGACGTCGGCGTCGTAGAGGTCTTCCCGGTCGAAGCGCCGCCGAAGGCGGGCGAGCGCGCGGGAGTCGCGGTCGACGATCGCGACCGCCGCGCCCGCCGTCCGGAGGAGCTCGGCGCAGGCGCGCCCGATGCCGGAGGCGCCTCCCGTCACGAGGGCGACGCGGCCGCGAAACGGGAGGGCGCGCCGCTTCACGGCGTGACGGCCGCGGCCGCGACTTCGACGCCGCAGACTCCGCAGAACCGGAACGTCGACGGCAGCCCCGAGGCCCCGCAGGACGGGCATTCCCCGACGTGCGCGCCCCAGGGCGTCTCGGGCGAGCCTCCCGGAGTCGTCGCGCGCGCCCGCACCGCGGCGAAATCGACGGGGCGCTTGCGCGCGAAGGCCGTCATGCCCTCGAGCGGCTCGTAATCGGTGTAGTGGAGCGCGAGCCAGTCCTGGGCGTGGCGCACCGTGAGCGACCAGGCGAAGTCCTTCCAGAAGTTCGCCTGCTGCTTCGTGTAGCGCACGCACTCGGGGAACGTCGCGAGGAGCTCGGCGGTCAGGGCGTCGATTTCCGCGTCGAGCCGGGAGAGATCGATCCCGTAGCCGTCCCGCCCTTTGCGCGCCTTCTCGATCTCCTCGGCCGACGGCGCGTCGACCAGACGGCCCTCGCGGGTGACCGTCGGCGCGACCCGGTTGACGAGGCCCCACTCGAGGGCCTGACGCGCGGGCACCTGCCGGTTCGTGAACAGCATCTCTCGCGCGCGCTTGTCCCCGGTCGCGAGCGACAGCCACTGCGTGGCGCCTCCGCACGCGACGGATCCCACGCGGACCCCGACCTGGCCGACCGACGCGTGCTCGGCGATCACGGCGAGGTCGCAGGCGAGGACGGTCTCGTTGCCGCCTCCGACGGCGACCCCGTTGATCCGGGCGACCACCGGCTTTCCGGTCGAGAGGATCGCGTCGATGTACGCGCGGAACAGGGCCATGTACTTCCAGTAGTCCCGGGGCGCGGCGACGTACTTCTCCGCGTACTCCTTGACGTCCCCGCCGGTGCAGAATGCCTTCTCGCCCGCGCCGGTCAGCACGACTACGGCAACCTGGTCGTCCCAGGCAGCGTCACGGAATGCCTGCGTCATTTCCTGCAAGGTCCGATAGGTGTAGGCGTTGTACTTGTCGGGACGGTTCATCGTCACCGTCGCCACCCAATCGCGCTTGCTGTAGAGAATCTCCTGGAACCCAAAG
>DATFVB010000217.1 GCA_035260525.1 Thermoanaerobaculia bacterium | reverse complement strand
GTGCGCGTCGTCGATCGGTTACGTCGAGGCGCTGCTCGCTGAGCACCTCACCTACTCGCAGTCGATGGGGCTGCTCGCGGGAACCGTGTTGTTCCTCGGCGCCGTCGTGGTCGCCGTGGGGCCGGAGGCCCACGGCATCTCCTTCTCGTAGCAGGCGCGGCGACCTGTCGCACCGAAGCCCTCCGAAGCCTTGGCGAAGGAGGGCGAAGGCGGATGCATCGAGCCGGGCGGGCGCGTGCGCCGCAACCCGCGGCCTTACCGTACGCTTATCGGTACGCCGCGGCCGCGGGCCGGACGCCCGCATCCCGTCCGCCTTCGCCAAGGCTACGGCGGATCGAGGCAGCAAGGGTGCGCGCTGCTCAACGGCCGTTCGGGACGATCAATCCGCCATAGCTCGTCAGAGCGACGGCGGACCGGGCTCGCGCCTCGCCGCGCCTCTTCGTCTCGCGCCGGTGAATGATGGTCACCCGGCGCGACCCGCGGAGCGGTCAAGCCGGTGGCGCCCTTTACAAAGTGAACGTCTTCATCACGATCGTCCCGTCCCCCGACTGACTCGACACCGCGAACGGGCCGCGGCGGGCGGCGAGGGGAGCCGCCGACGCGGGAAGCCCCGGCGACCGATCGGAGAGAACGAACGAGATCGGCCCGGGCGCGGCCGAGATCTCGACCGGAATTCCTTCCGGCGGAACGGTCACGCAGGCGTAGCTTCTCCATCCGCCGCCCCGCGCGAGCGCGGCGGGGGAGAGGGGAGGGGTCGCGACGCCGCCGATCGCGATCGCGCGGAGCGCCGTCCCCGGCGCGAACGCGATCCGCACGATGCCGGCGCCCCGCGGGGAGACGAGGCGGCCCAGGATCCGGCGAGCGCCGCCGGCCGTCACGTCGCTCTCGATGCGGAGCTCGGGGGCCGGGAGCGCGGGCGTCGGCGCTTTCGCGGCGAAGACCTTTTCCTTCGGTGCCCAGGGATAGACCGCCTCCGGGCGGAACGGCGCGGCCGCGCGCAGCCCGCGCGGGAGCCGGTCCGCGTCGGTCTCGACGATCCACCGCGCCGAGCCGGAGCCGGCGTCCTCGAGCGCGACGATCGTCGCGCGCTGCGGGACGTCGAACGAGAGGGGCGCCGGAACGAAAGCGGCGGCGAGAGAGAGCAGCAAGGCGCCGGCGAACACGGCCGCGAGGCGGCGGCGGAACCGGACGGGGAGCTCGACCAGCCGCGCCGCGAAGAGCGTCACGGCGAGTCCGAGGATCGCCCCGATGATCCTCGCGCCTCGGAACCCGAGCACCTCGAGGAGCACCCAGGCGAGCGGAAGAAGGAAGAATCCTCCCGCGGCCAGGAGCGCCGTTTCGCCGGTGCCCGTCGACCGCGGCGGCAGGAGGAGGAGGGCGCCGATCACGGCCGGTACGAGGAAGGGAAAGCTCGCCGCGGGTTCGCGCCAGGCGATGAACACGGCGGCCGCCCCCCAGCAAACGGCGATCCCCGCGCGGAGCCCGCCGGGGCCGGCCCGCCGTCCGAGCGCCGCCGCCGCGGCGCCGGAACCGAGGAGAGCGGCGAGCCAGAAGGCGGCCGCCGCGGTCGCGGGATGGGCGATCCAGCCCGCCGGGACGGCGTTCGCCGCGCGGAGGGCGGCGGTCACGGCAGCGGCTCCGGCGGCGCCGGCGAGAATCGCGGCGGGAAATGCCGCCGCTCCGAGGAGGACGCGCCCGAAGGAAACGCTTCTGCGGCGGAGCCGTCCGGCGATTCCGACGACGAGGAGGATCATCGCCGCGCCGGCCGCCGGGAGCGTGGCCTCCGCGGGCCATCGGACGATCGCTGCGCCGAAGAGGTCGAACCAGACCGCGTCGCCGCGCGGCGGTTTCTCCGGAGCGCGGTCGAGGGCGCGCGCGATCGCGAGGGCGTTCTCCCCCTGGTGCTGGAGGGTCGAAAGCGACGCGTGCGCGACGTCGTCGCGCGGCGTGTGGTATCGGGCGACGCCTTCGACGCACGCGAAATTGACCCCCGCCATTGCGTGCGCGCGGAAGACCGTCAGGTCCGTGTCGTTGGGAAGCGTCCGGTAGACCGCGTAGAAGAGCGAGCTCGTGGCCGGATGCGGCAGGCGGCCGAACAGCCGGGCGAGCCAGAGGTTTCCCTCGCTGGTCTCGAAGAGGTAGCTCGTCCCTCCGGTGCCCCGCGCCTCGATGTTCACGTCCGCGATGACGCCGCCGCCTCCTTCTTCGGAGGCGAACGCCTCGGCGCCGAGGAGCCCCTGTTCCTCTCCGTCGTCGACGAGGAAGACGACCGGCCGCCGGAGCGGGGCGCGCCGGAGCGCGCGCGCGATTTCGAGGACGGCCGCGACTCCCATCGCGTCGTCGGACGCGCCCGGACCCGCCGCGACGGAGTCGTAGTGCGCCGAGAGAAGGACGGCTTTCCGCCGCTGGGTTCCCGCGCGTCGCACGACGACGTTCTCGACGGCCCCGCACACGCCGTTGCGGCCGCAGGCGAAGCCGCGCCGGATCTCCGGGACGTCCCCGAGCGCGCGGAACGCCGCCGCGACCCGGTCGCGGACGGCCGCGGCCTCCGGACTCCCTTCGGGATGCGGACGTCCGTCCCCGGCGAGGGTCTCGAGGATGCGCCGGGCGCGGCCCGCGGAGAACTCGGCCGGCGGCGCCCCCTCGCCCAGGGGCCGAGGCGGACGCCCCCGCGCGATCGCCACCACGGCCACGAGCGCCGCCGCGCCGACGCCTCCGAAGAACCGCCGCACCGCGCGCCGCGATGTTTCGCGAGTCACCCGCGAATGCTACAGCGCGGCAGCGAAATTGCACGCCCCCTCGACGTTCCGAACGCTCTCAGAGGGGATTCGAGACGGCCGGCATCCGAAGAGGATGGAGATCCGGGAGGCGCCCAGCGGATCAGCGGAACTTCGACCGCATCCCGGCGTCCATCACGGCGTCGGGGACGATCCTCTTGGCGAACGCGAAGAGCTTCGCCGGCCACGTGACGAGGTACCGGGCCCGCGGCCGCCGCCGGCCCGCGGCTTTCAGGACCACGCGCGCGACGGCCTCCGGGGGAAGCGAGCCGATCCGGGTCTCGCGCCGGAAGCGCTCGAAGGCTTTCACGTACCAGGAGTGGTAGGGCGATTCCGTGTCGGCGGCGATGGGTTCCACCTCGTGCTCGACGCGCTCGCCGAATCGCGTGCGGATCGGCCCCGGCTCGACCAGCACGACGCGGATCCCGAACCGCTCGACCTCGAGCCGGAGCGCATCGCTGATCGCCTCGAGGGCGTATTTCGAGGCGCAATACGCGGCGCCGAACGGGTAGGCGATGCGGCCGGCGATCGAGCCGATGTTGACGACGCGCCCCGACCGGCGCGCGCGCATGTGCGGCAGGACGGCCTGCGTGACCTCGATCGTGCCGAAGACGTTGACGTCGAATTCCGCGCGCCACCGGGCGACCGCGATGTCCTCGACCGTGCCCATCTGCCCGAAGCCGGCATTGTTGACGAGCACGTCGATCCGGCCCGCGCGCGCGATCGCGTCGGAGACGGCGCGGTGGATCGCGCGGGAGTCGGTCACGTCGAGCGCGAGCGTCTCGATGCCGCGCCCGAGATCGGCGATCGACTCGGGCCGGCGCGCGGTCGCGAAGACGCGATGCCCCGCTTCCGCCGCCGCGATCGCGGTCGCCCGCCCGATGCCGGAGGAGCACCCGGTGATGAAGAAGACCTGGGAGCGTTCGGCCATCCCCGTAATCTATCCCGAGGCGGGGCGACGCAACGGCCCGCCGCGCCGGCGAGCGCTACAATGGCGGGCGATGAAATACGCCGAAAAGCAGCTGGCGCCGGGAGAGACGATCCTCTATCGCGCCCGCTATCACTGGATCTTCTATGGCCGGGCGATCGCCGCGCTGCTCCTGTCGATCGCCGCTTCGGGATTGGCGCTCGGGCTCGAAGCCAGAGGCGCGGGGCGGACCGCGTCGAACGCCGCGATGTACGCGGCCGCGGCGCTGCTCCTCCTGGCTCTCGTCCTGTTCGCGATCCGAGGGATCCGCGCGCGGACGGACGAGTTCGTCGTGACCGACCGGCGGATCCTCCACAAGATCGGCGTCTTCGCCCACGAGACCCGGCAATGCCCGCTCGAGCGCATCCAGGACATCACGGTCGACCAGTCGTTCTGGGGACGGCTCCTCGGATACGGCGATCTCGCGATCGAGACCGCCTCGGAGAGCGGACAGATCCGGTTCCCCACGATCGAGCACCCGGAAGCCCTCCGCACGGCGATCTGGACGCACGTGGGACCGGGCGGCGTCACGATCCCCTCGGCGGCTTCGGCGGCTTCGGCGGCGCCGGCCGCGGCGCCAGCGGGCACCGCAACCGCCGCCGACCGGCTGGCGGCTTTGAACGACCTGAAGAACCGGGGCCTGATCACGCCGGAAGAATTCGAGCAGAAGCGCCGGGAGGCCGTGCGTGAGCTGTGAGGCGGTGTAAACCGCCGTCCGCGCCGGTCGTCTGAGGAGGCGTGGGGGCCGTGAAGATCGTCTCACCCGAGGAAAACGAGCCCGTCGACGAGAACCGGGTCCTCGAACGGGTCCTCGCGGGCGACGCCGACGCCTACGGCCATTTCGTCCGGACCTACCAGCGCCGCGTCTACGGCATGGCCCTCCGAATGCTGCGCGACGCCGGCGAGGCGGAATGCGTCGCACAGGACGCCTTCGTGAAGGCGTACCGGAGCCTCGCCGATTTCCGGGGCGGATCGAGCTTCGAGACGTGGATCCTCCGGATCGCCGTCAACGCCTGCCGCGACCGGTTGAAGCGCAAGCGCCTCGTGCTCTATTTCCACCAGCGGCGGGCCGACGACGGCGGGGAAGACGGCCCGGTCGAGGCCGCCCCCTCCCCGGATCCCTCGCCGGACCGCCTCCTGGAATCGAAGGAGATCAAGGCGCGCCTCCGGGAGGCGATCGACTCGCTCTCGCCGCGCCAGCGGATCGTCTTCGCGCTCAAGCATCTCGAGGAGCGGTCGATCCCGGAGATCGCCGATCTGCTCGGGCTCGATTCCGGGACGGTCAAGTCGCATCTCTTCCGGGCCGCCCAGAAGGTTCGCGCGCGGCTCGGCGATTTCCGGAGGGCCCCATGAACCGCGCGCGTCCCTTCGAACGGCATCTGGCCGACGGCGATTTCTTCCTGCTCGCCTTTCCGCCCGCGGGGGAGCCGGAGCCGCTTCCGGCGCATCTGGCCGGGTGCGACGGATGCGCCCGCCGGTTCGCCCAATGGCAGCGGGCGGCGCGGGAGATCGCGGGAAGACCCGCCGCGTCCGGCTCCGATTTCGAACGCGCGGTCATGGCGAAGATCCGGGCGCTGCCGGCGCCGCGGCGCCGGCGCGCGCGGCGATCGTGGGCGCTCGCGGCGGGGGCCGCGGCGGCCGTCGCCGCCGCGTTCTGGCTCGGCGCCCGGACGTCGTCCCGCCCCGCGCCCCCCCTCCCGGAGGCGGCCGCCGCGTCGATGGGGGCCCGCGATCTCGCCGACGACGCGCTTCTGCGGGACGTGTCGCGTCTCGTCGAAGGGGAGGAGACCGAAGGATGGAAACGCATGGCGCCTCTGCCGGAGGCGAAGGAGGGCCGGTCGTGAAAAGACTTCTGACGATCGCCGCGATTCTCTGGGCGGCGGCCGCGTGGAGCGCGCCGCTCGAGGGGAAATGGTGGAAGAACCCCCGCGTCGCCCGCGAGCTCGCGCTGACCGCCCCGCAGGTCGACCGGATCGAGCAGGTGTTCCTGCGCGCGCGCCCGGCGCTGATCGACCTGCGGGCCGACCTCGAGAAGAAGCGCCTCCTCCAGGAATCCGAGATGGAGAAGCCCGACGTCGACTCCCGGGAGGCGGAGCGCCGGATC
>DATFVB010000216.1 GCA_035260525.1 Thermoanaerobaculia bacterium | reverse complement strand
ATCCCGCCGGGCTCGCGCCTCGTCGCGCCTTCGGGGGATTCTGAACTGAGTGAGCTTCCTCCTGCATCGACGCAGGCCGGCGCGGCGATGCATCGAGCCGGTCCGCCTCCGCTCTGCCGAGCTACGGCGCGATCGGCTGTGAGTTCGCGCGAGCCGGAGCGGCCGGTCGAAGCCAACAGGATCGCGCCGACTCGTCCCGCCGAAGCTTTAGCGGAGGAGGAAGCTTTAGCGAAGGCGGAGCGGGCGCGTGGCGCCGGCCGGCCGCTCGACGTACGGCATTCCTTACGCCTTCACGGCCGGCCGTCGACCCGCATCCCGCCGGGCTCGCGCCCCGTCGCGCCTCAACCATGACCGTGGGCCATCCTGGGAGCCTCGGCGGCCGTGAGGGGATGCGCGGCTCCGATGATCGATTCTTTGCGTGTCGGTATAATGCGCACACGTCGCTCGAGTGGGGCAATTCGGAGCGGACACCGCCGCCCGTGACCGGCTCGCGCGCCGCAATCGAAATGGGCGCGAACGGATCGAACGAATCGCCGCCGCAACGACGGGAAAACTCCGACGCGCTTCTCGAGATCGCCGGAGACCTGGAGATGGCGTTCTGGGAAGCGGATCCGGAAACGCAGCGTTTCCGCTTCGTCAGCGGCGGCATCGCCCCTCTCCTCGGCTGCTCTCCGGCCGAGCGGAGATGGGAGCCGGAATTCGGCGCGGCGCGGGTGCACCCGGAAGACCGCCCGGCCTACCTCGCCCTGTTTCGCACCCCGGCGCCCGGACGGCTCGCGATCGAGTACCGGGCCTCGACGGACGACGGCCGGGAGCGATGGCTCCGGGACGTCTTCCGTTTCCGCTACGGCGACGTCGGACGCCCCGTCGCGATCCACGGGGCGACGGCCGACGTGACGCCGCGAAAGGACGCGGAGCAGGCCGCCCGCCGCTCGGAAGAGCGGTACCGGTTCCTGTTCGACGAGAGCCTCGCGGGAATCTTCCGGATGACGGAGGAAGGTGCGCTCCTCGACTGCAACGAGGCGTTCGCGCGGATCTTCGGATATCCCTCGCGGGAGGCGGCGATGGCGGGCCGCGAAGGGGAGATGTACTTCGACGACCGCGACCGCGACCGGATCGTCCAGCTCCTCACGGCGGAGGGGAAGGTCTCGCACGCGGAGATGCAGGTGCGCCGCGGCGACGGCAAGCCGATGTGGGTGCTCGGCACCTTCACCCGCCTGACCGCCGAGACCCCTGCCGTGTTCGAGGGGGCGCTCGTCGACATCACCGGCCGCAAGAAGGCGGAGGTCCTGATCGAGTATCAGGCCTTCCACGACGGGCTGACCGGTCTCGCCAACCGCAAGCTGTTCCGCGACCGGCTCGTTCAGGCCCTCGCGGTCGCCCGCCGGAAGCGGCGGCGGCTCGCCGTGCTCTTCTTCGACGTCGATCATTTCAAGCTGATCAACGACCGTTTCGGCCACGAATCGGGAGACCAGCTCCTCCAGGAGATCGCCGTCCGGCTCGTCAAAGCGGTCCGGAAGATCGACACGGTGGCGCGCCTCGGAGGGGACGAGTTCACGCTGCTGCTCCTCGACACGGACACGGCCGACGGCGCGGTGCGCGTCGCGCGCAAGCTCCTGGAGGCGATGGCGCCGCCGTTCTCGATCGGCGGTCGGACGCTCTCGGCGAGCGCGAGCATCGGAATCAGCCTTTATCCGGACGACGGCGACGACGAGGAGACGCTCGTCCGGAACTCGGACGCGGCGATGTACCGGGCCAAGGAGCTCGGCCGCAACAACTGCCAGCTGTACACGCGCGCGCTCCAGGTCCGCGCGATGCGCCGTCTCACGCTCGAGGCCGAGCTCAAGGGCGCGCTGTCGCGCGGCGAGCTCGAGGTGCACTTCCAGCCGCAGGTGCGGGTGGCCGACGGGCAGATCCGGGGCTTCGAGGCGCTCCTGCGCTGGCGCGGGGCGGACGGGAACATGATCTCGCCCGGGGAGTTCATCCCCGTCGCCGAGGAGTCGAACCTCATCCTCGAGATCGGCGAGTGGGTCCTGCGCGAGGCCTGCCGCCGAGCGCGCGAATGGCACGACGCGGGCTTCGCCGACGTGACGGTCGCGGTCAACGTATCCCCGCGGCAGGTCCAGTTCGGCGGCCTCCTCGACATCGTCGGGCGGACGATCGCCGAGTCCGGGATCCGCGCGTCGACGCTCGAGCTGGAGGTGACCGAAAGCGTGGCGATGCAGGACGTCGAGCATACGCGGGCGCTCTTCTTCGCCCTGCGCGGGCTCGGCGCCCGCATCGCGATCGACGATTTCGGGACCGGGCACTCCTCCCTCTCCTACGTCAAGCACCTTCCGGTGCATACGCTCAAAATCGACCAGTCGTTCGTCCGCGACATCCCGGGCAGCTCGGCCGACGAGGCGATCATCGGCGCGATCGTCCACATGGCCGGCGCGCTGCGGCTCCGCGTCCTGGCCGAGGGGGTCGAGACGATCGCGCAGCGGGACCTCCTCGTGCGGCAGAAATGCGGGGAGATGCAGGGCTTCCTCTTCAGCCGGGCGCTGCCGGCCCCCGCCGCGATGGCGCTCCTCCAGGAGGCTTCCGGCCGGGCGTGAGTTCGGATACGCTCCCGCGATGACGCTTCGAACATGGTCCCGGCGATCCCTCCTGGGCGGCGCCGCCGCCGGATTCGCGGCTTCCCTGGTCCCGGTTCGCGCGGGGGAGGGGACCCCCGCTCCGCATGGCCTGGCGCCGCTTCCCGCGCCGCTCCCGAAGGAAGCCTTCCGCGAGCGCCAGGAGAAGGTTCGCCAGGCCCTGGCGCACCGGCGAATCGACGCGCTCTTCGTCACGCCCAGCACGAATCTCCGCTACCTCGCCAACCTGTCGATCGGCCGGAGCGAGCGGCTCACGGCGCTGCTCCTTCCGGCGAAGGGGCCGGCGACCGTCGTCACGCCCTTCTTCGAGAGGCCGCGGTCCGAGAAGACGGGGGCCTTCGACCGCATCGAGACGTGGCAGGAATCGGAGGACCCCTTCGCTCTCTGCGGCCGCATCCTCGGCACGGGCCGGACCGTCGCCGTCGAGGGATCCACCGCGCTCCACACGGCGGAGAGCCTGCGGGCGTCGGCCGGCGCGGTGCTCCGCGACGGGACCGAGATCCTCGACGCGCTGCGCTCGGTCAAGTCGGAGGCGGAGCAGGGCTTCATCCGCGCCGCCGGGATCCGCACGGTCGCCGCGATCGAAGCGACGTGGGCGCGGCTGCGCGCCGGAATGACGGAGACGGAGGGCGCGCGGATCCTCGCGGAGGAGTTCGCGCGCGTCGGCACGCCTTCGGACGGCCTCGTGCAGTTCGGCCCGTCGAGCGCGCTGCCCCACGGCGGCCCGGGCGGCCGGCGGCTCGCGCCGGGCGACGTGGTGCTGATCGACTGCGGATGCGAGGTCGAGGGGTACACCTCCGACATCACCCGCACGGCGGCGTTCGGCCGCGCGGCCGACAAGGTCAAGCGGGTGTACGACGTCGTCGAGCGCGCGCAGCGCGCGGGCATCGCGACGCTCGCCGCCGGCGTCCCGTGCGAAAAGGCCGACGCGGCGGCCCGGAAGGTGATCGTCGACGCCGGGTTCGGCCCCTACTTCACGCACCGGGTCGGCCACGGGCTCGGCATGGACGGGCACGAGACGCCGTACCTCGTCGCGGGCAACGCCCGGCCTCTCGTCGCCGGCAACGTCGAGACGGTCGAGCCCGGGATCTACCTCCCGGACGAATTCGGCGTCCGGATCGAGGACGACTTCGCCGTGACCGCCGGAGGGCGTCAGAGGCTTTCCCCGGAGGCGGCCGGATCCGGACTCCGAATCCTGCCGGCGTGACCGGCGCGGCCCGGCGCATCGTGTAATATCCCGGGGTTTCGTCGAAAGGAACGCACACGATGCCCACGCAGGTCGCCTCGCACGTCAAGGACGCCTCGCTCGCGCCGAAGGGCCGCCTTCGGATCGAATGGGCGGACAAATCCATGCCGGTCCTCGCGCAGATCCGCGCCCGGTTCGAGAAGGAGAAACCGCTCCGCGGCATCCGGCTCTCCGCCTGCCTCCACGTCACGACCGAGACCGCGAACCTCGCGCGGACGCTGACCGCCGGGGGAGCCGACCTCGTGCTGTGCGCGTCCAACCCGCTCTCGACCCAGGACGAGGTCGCGGCCGCCCTCGTCGAAGACTTCGGCGTCTCGGTCTTCGCGATCAAGGGGGAGGACCACGCCACCTATTACGAGCACATCCGGGCGGCGCTCGCGCACCGGCCGAACATCACGATGGACGACGGGGCCGACCTCGTCTCCTCGCTCCTCTTCCTCGCCCTCGGCAAGGACGAGGACGTCGACCCGGTCGTCCGCGAGTGGGCGCGGTCGCTCTCCACGGCGGACCGGCGCGCCCTGCTGGAAGGGATCGTCGGCGGCACCGAAGAGACGACGACGGGGGTCGTCCGGCTCCGCGCGATGGAGAAGGCCGGGGTGCTGAAGTTCCCGGTGATCGCGGTCAACGAGGCGCGGACGAAGCATTTCTTCGACAACCGCTACGGCACCGGGCAATCGACGCTCGACGGCGTGATCCGCGCGACGAACCTCCTGATCGCGGGCTTGAACGTCGTCGTCGCCGGGTACGGATGGTGCGGCAAGGGCGTCTCGATGCGGGCGCGCGGGCTCGGGGCGCACGTGATCGTGACGGAGATCGACCCGACGAAGGCGATCGAAGCGGCGCTCGACGGGTTCCGGGTGATGACGATGGACGAGGCCGCCGCGATCGGCGACATCTTCATCACGGTGACCGGAAACAAGGGCGTGATCTCGGGCGCCCACTTCTCGCGGATGAAAGACGGCGCCGTCGTCTGCAATTCCGGGCACTTCAACGTCGAGCTCGACATCCCGGCGCTCGAGAAGCTCTCCCGCGCGCGCCGGCCCGTCCGCGATTTCGTGGAGGAGTTCACGCTCGAGGGCGGCCGGAAGGTGTATCTCCTCGCCGACGGGCGCCTGATCAACCTCTCCGCGGCCGAAGGCCACCCGGCTTCCGTGATGGACATGTCGTTTGCGAACCAGGCGCTCGCGGCCGAGCACATGGTCAAGAATCACTCGACTCTCGAGAACCGGATCTACGAGGTTCCCGACGAGATCGACCGGGAGATCGCCCGCCTGAAGCTCGCCGCGATGGGAATCCGGATCGACACTCCGACGCCGGAGCAGGTGAAGTACATGAATTCCTGGGAAGAGGGGACCTGAGCTTCTGATCGGGAGCGTCGATCCGGGCTCACGAATTTCGAAATTCGAATATCGAAGCGCGAAACGAATTCGAATGATCGAAGGCTAGAACTCCGGACAGACCGGGAACGCTCCGGGATCGATTTTCCCTCGGCGGTGAAGCCTGTGGGCCGTCCCCGAGTTTCGGGTTTCGAATTTGTTTCGGATTTCGAGCTTCGGATTTCGGGCTTTCCTCTTCACGTCCTCACCGTTGTCATCCGGTACCCGGCAAATATCAGAAAGATGAGATCCGGTCCCCACGCCGCGAGCAGGGGAGGCAGCGAGCCCACCTCTCCCAGGCGCGTGAAGAGCGAGGCGGCCACGAGGAAGATCATCCCGGCGGCGAGCCCCACGCCGATTCCCGTGAGCGTTCCCCGGCGGCCGATCGAGAACGCGAAGGGGAGAGCGAGGCAGGCCAGCACGATCGTCTGAGCCGCCGCCGCGGGCTTGCTCGCGAGCGCCGTCGCGAGCGGCGCGACCGGGTAGCCGCTCCGCGAGAGGCGCTCGACGTACCGGGAGAGCGCCCGGTAGCGCATCTCGTCGGGGCGCCTTCCGACCCGCTCGAAGAGCCGCGGCGAATCCGCCGCGACCCGGAGCGTTCCGAAGGGCGCAAACGACGTCTCCGCGCCGCCCGAGAACGTCCGCCGCCACCCGTCGTGAAGCCTCCACGCCGAGCCGTCCCATTCCGCCGTCGAGGCGGTCGTCCGCGCGACGAGGTGGAAGTCGCGGTCGAATTCGAAGAGCGACGGGCGCCAGAGCCTCCGCGCCCCCGCCTCGTACGTGTCGAAGTTCCAGATCCGCGACCCGTCGCCCCCGAGCGCCCACGTCCCTCCGCTCGGCATCGCGGCGGCGCGCTCCGTGCGTCCCTTGATCCGGTCCAGCAGTCGGTGCGACTCCCGGTTGGCGCCCGGCAGGACGTACTCGCCCGTCCAGAACGCGGCCCCCGCGGCCGCGACCGCGAGGACGAGGATCGGCACGCCGAGCCGTGGCAGAGCGACGCCGCACGCCTTGAACGCGGTGTCCTCGCCGTGCCGGGAAAGCGCCGAGAGCGCCACGAGCGCCGCGAGCATCACGCAGAACGGCAGGATCTGCACGAGGATCGGCGCGAGCATCGCCCGGTAGTAGTCGGCGACGACGGCGGATGGAATGCGCCGCTTCAGGATGTCGTCCGCGTGGTCGGAATAGTCCACGAGCACGTAGAGGAAGGTCACCGACGCGTAGATGGCCGCCAGAGCGGCGAGAAAAGGGGAGAGGACGTACCGGTCGATGCGCGTCGGAAACCGCGCGAGCCCGGACCCGGCCGACGAGCCGGCGGCCGGCTCCTCCGCCGGCGCCGCCCCCGCCTCCCTCCGGCGGGCCCTCCATCGGCGCCATCGCTCGGCCCACGAGAGGCGCTCCCGCTCCGGCCGCAGGAAGAGGAATCCGCCGAGGATGGCCAGCAGCGCGTTGGGGAGCCACATCGCGAGCGCCGGGGACATCCGGCCGTCCTCCGCCCAGTTCTCACCGGTGTTGAAGAGGAGGTAGTACGCGAGGATGATCGCGAGAGAGACCGCGAAGCCGCTCCCGCGGCCCCCGCGGCGGTTCGTGATCCCGAGGGGGAGCCCCACGAGCGCGAACACGAGACAGGCGACGGGGATCGCGAACTTCTTGTGGATCTCGACCTGGAGCAGGCGGTGCCGCTCCGGAGAGAACGCCGGGCCCCGCACGTTGCGCCAGAGCTCGGCCAGCGTCTGGAGCCGCACGCCCTTCTCGATCCGCTGTCCGGGGCCGGAACGGTCGCGGCTCTCGTGGACGAGGATGCTCAGCCGGTCGCTGTGGTTGAGACGGTACACGCGCCGGTCGAGCCGCTCCGTGGTGTGCTGGATCGCCCCGGACAGATCGAGCCAGAGCCGCCGCCCGTCGAAGCGGAATCGCCCCTCTCGCGCGACGATCACCGATTCACGGTTCGCGTCGGTACGGTCGTCGAGGAAAACCCCCCTCCACCCGGCGGCGCCGGGGAGGTCCCGGTCGACGAACATCACCCAGTCCCACTCCGTGCGCGGCTCGGTGAAGACCCGCGGCCGGACCATCTCGAGCGCGGCCGACGCGAAGAGACGGCTCTCCATCCGTTCCAGGCGGTCGTTGGCGGTCGGGTAGCCCCACATGCTGAGGAACGCGACCAGGACCGCGAGCCCGGCACCCGCGAGACCGACGGGAAGGAAAAGCCTCGTGCGCGACACTCCCGAGGCCCGGAGCGCGACGATCTCCGAATCGCCCGACAGCCGCCCGATCCCGATGAGGATCCCGAACAGGAAGGCCATCGGAATCGTGAGGACGAGCACCTGCGGCAGGGTCAGGAGGAGCAGATCGCCCACGACGGCCGCCGGAACTCCGCGCCGCACGATCATCTCGGAGAGCTGGACGAGGGAACGCAGGAGGAGAAGGAACGTGTAGGCGGCAAGCCCGAGGCCGAACGGCGGAACGATTTCCCGCAGCACGTTGCGCGTGATCAGACGCATGGGTGCCGGCAGTCTAGAAGAGACGCGCGGTGCGCGATAGGGGATCGGGATGAGGCGCGAAAGGGCGGGCCGGAGGGCGGGCCGCAGCAGGCTTACAGCGTCCGATAAGATATATTATGTAAAATAGGCAAACCGAAGCAGCGCGCTTCCGGCAGGATGCATCCTCGGCCGGTTTGCCTATTTCTACATAATATTGCCGGCGATACTCGGTATCCCCCTATAGCGATGCCCATGTACCCGTCAGCAATTCGGATCGGGGCTTGTGACGATCTTCCCGGAAGCCGGGCGACGCATGACCACCGATTCCTGACGCGCCGACCGTCCGCGCCCGGACGCCCGCCTCAGGTTTTCTTCTTGAGATCGATCTCGCCCTTGCGGATCTCCTCGATGATCTTCTGGAGCGCTTCGACGACCTCATCCTTGCCGACCCGGCTGCGGTTGAACGCCAGGCTCAGGCGAAACGGCGAGTTCTTCGGCGCGTAGCGGAACTGGAACGGGCGGGCGCGCCGAGGCTCCTCCTCCGATTCCTTCTTCTGCTGGCGCAGCGCCTCCCGGGTCGCGCCCGCGACGATCGCGCGGATTCTCTTCTCCATCTCGTCGCGGTCTCCGGCGCGGGCGACGTCGAGGAGCAGCGACTTCGAGTGAATGTCGGCGCGCCGACATTCGTCGCGGAGGTCTTCCGGAATGCGCAGGAGGGAGAGCGCCTCGGTGACCGAGACGCGCGATTTTCCGAGGGTCTCGGAGACGTGCTGGTGCGTGTAGCCGTGCCGGTCGATCAGCGACTGGAAGCCCTCCGCTTCCTCGAACGGGGTCAGGTCCTTCCGGTGGAGGTTCTCGATCAGGGCGATCTCGAGGACCTCGTTCTCGGGGACGTCGAACTCGATCGTCGGGACCTCGGTGAGCCCCGCCTCGAGGGCGGCGCGGAAGCGCCGCTCCCCGGAGATGATCTGGAAGCGGCCGTCGGCCGTCGGCCGGACGAGGATCGGCTCGAGGA
>DATFVB010000215.1 GCA_035260525.1 Thermoanaerobaculia bacterium | reverse complement strand
TCGCCGTCGCCGCGTCGCCTAGCCGCTTACCCCGCGGCGCTCCGAACGACGCCATAGCTATTTCCGACTCGGGACACTAGCTCTTCCGGGAAGCCACGAACCGGGCGAGATCGCCGAGCGGTCCGTAACCGCGCTCGAGCTCCTCGGCGGCCGAGCGCGCCGCCTCGACGGTTTCCGCCAGACGCCGCCGCGACTCCTCGACGCCCAGCAGTCCCGGGAACGTCATCTTCCCGTGCGCGACGTCCTTGCCCGTCGCCTTGCCGAGCTCCTCCCGCGTCGACTCGACGTCCAGAAGGTCGTCCTTGATCTGGAAGGCGAGACCGAGGCTCTCGCCGTACCGGTCGAGGAGCCGGAGCGTCTCCTCGGACGCGAAGGAGAGGATCCCGCCCACGGCGAGCGACGCCCGGATCAGAGCGCCCGTCTTGTGCGCGTGGATCCGCTCGAGACGCGCGGGAGACCGCTCCCCTCCCGCCCCCTCGCGCTCCGCCTCGATGTCCTCCATCTGCCCGCCGATCATCCCTTCGGTGCCGATCGCGGCCGCGACTGCGGCGGCGGTGCGGGCGCGCGCCGCGTCGTACTTCGCCTCCGCCGGATGGAGGCAGAAGCATTCGAGGCCGTGCGTGAGGAGCGCGTCGCCCGCGAGGATCGCCGTCGCCTCGCCGAACTCCTTGTGGCAGGTCGGAACGCCGCGGCGCCAGTCGTCGTCGTCGAGCGCCGGGAGGTCGTCGTGGATGAGCGAATACGTGTGGATCATCTCGAGCCCGCAGGCGGCGGGAAGGATCGCATCGAGATCGCCTCCGCCGACGCTCGCGGCGGCGAGCGCGAGCACCGGCCTGAGGCGCTTCCCGCCGGCCATGACCGAATAGCGCATCGCCCGGTGAAGCGTCGCGGGCCAGCGCGACTCCGGCGGGAGGAGCGCGTCGAGCGCCGCCTCGACCCGCTCGCGCCACCGGGAGAGGAATTCGGCGCTCAATCCGCGGATTCCGGCGGCGCGTTCTTCCCGTTCTCCTCGGGGGCGGCGCCGGCGTCTTCTTCCTCGAACGGCGCGGCCGCGTAGCGGCCGCCGGCGTCCTTCAGGACGATCTCCACCCGCCTCTCGACCTCGGAGAGCTTCTCCTGGCAGACGCGCGAAAGGCCGATTCCTTCCTCGAAGAGGGCGAGCGAGGCGTCGAGCCCGAGCTCTTCCGCTTCGAGCTTCTCGACGATCGCCTCGAGGCGCTCGAGCGCCTTTTCGAAGCTCATTGCGGCGGGTTTCTTCATGGTGAGTGCCCCTCCCCGGAAATAACGTTACATTTGTTCGGAGCGCCGCGGGGTAAGCTGCCAGTCGCCGAGGCGATGGCGATGCGTTGCCATCGTCGAGCCGCGGCGGCGCCGCAGATTGCCCTGCGCCGCCCGAACCCGACGGGCGCCCGCACATTGCGAACGATCTCTGCGTTGCGTCGCGGGTCCGATGCTTCCGGCATCTGCTCCCACGCCGCGCCTTGACCTCGCCCGCAAGCCGCGGGCGCAAATGGCACGCTATTTCCGGGGAGGGGCACTTATTCTCCTTCGGGGCGCGACACGACCGTCGCGTCGAGCTCGCCCCGGGCCAGCCGGATCCGGAGGCGGTCGCCCGCCGACGCCCTCGCGGCGTCGGTGAGCGGGGACGTCGATCCTTCGCGGTAGACGACGGCGTACCCCCGCGACAGGATCGCCAGGGGGTCGAGGGCGCGGAGGCGGCCCGCGGCCGCGCCCAGGCGCGAACGGGACGCCGCGACCGAGCCGCGCATGGCCGCGCGCAGCGCGCCTTCGAACCGGCGCGCGCCGTCGCGCCGCCGGCCGATCTGAAGGACGCGCCGGATCGACGCGAGACCTTCGGCCGCGCGCGCGACCCGGTCCGCGAGCGCGCGCGGGCGCGATGCCGCGAGCTCGAGAAGGGTGCCGCGCGCAGCGTCGAAACGATCGCGGCGCCGGAGCACCCCGTAGCGGAACCGGACGAGCGCCTCCGCCCGCGCGGCCTGGCCGACGCGCCCGCGCGCCTCGGCGAGCCGCCGGCGGGCGAGCTGGGCCAGCGCCCGCCGGGCCTGCCCGACCCGGCGGAGGATCTCCTCCCGGGCGCCGACCACGAGCTCCGCCGCGGCCGACGGCGTCGGGGCGCGGAGGTCCGCGACGAAGTCGACGAGCGTCCAGTCGGTCTCGTGGCCCACCGCGGAGATCGTCGGCGCCGGCGACGCGGCGAGCGCGCGCGCGAGCCGCTCGTCGTTGAAGGCGGCGAGGTCCTCCGCCGAGCCGCCGCCGCGGGCGAGCAGGATGACGTCGCAGCCGAGGCGCGCGAGCGCGCGGAGCCCCTCGATCATCTGCGCGACGGCGCCTTCTCCCTGCACGCGGGCCGGAAAGATCGTGACCCACAGGTCGGGATGGCGGCGCCGCAGGACGTTCAGGATGTCGCGGATCGCGGCCCCCTGCGGCGACGTCACGATCCCGACCCGTTTCGGAAGGAAAGGCAGCGGCCGTTTCCGGCCGGCATCGAAGAGCCCTTCGGCGGCCAGCCGGCGCTTGAGCTGGTCGAGCGCGATCTGCATCGCGCCGACACCGACGGGCTGGAGCGCGACGACCTGCATCTGGAACTGTCCGCGCGCCGCGTAGAGGCCGAGCGTGCCGGTCGCGACGACCTCCATCCCTTCCTCGAGAGCAAACGGCAGGCGCACCGCGTCCGAGCGCCACAGCACCGCCGGGAGCTTCCCCGTCTCGTCCTTCAGCGCGAAATACACGTGTCCGGAGGGATAGCGCCGCACCTCGCAGGCCTGGCCGGCGACGGCGACGCGACGCCACCCGGTCGAGAGCGCCGTCGATACCTCGGCGAGCAGCTGGCTGACGCGGTAGACGGGCGTCGCGAAGCCGAGCTCTCCCTGCCGCGCGTCGCTCATCCGCGCCCCCCCTCGGCGGCGGAAGGGATCGTCGCGGCGCCGCGGTCCTGCGCCGAGCCATGTTCGCGCGCCTCTCCGGCGCCACGTTCACGCGCCTCGCCGGCGCGATGTTCGCGCGCCTCACCGGCGTCGCCGAACACGCGCGAGAACGGGATCGCCATCACGATCAGGGTGGTCATCAGGACTTCGACGTCCCCGAAATTGTATTCAAAGAATCCCGCGGCCGAGATGCCGGCGACGGCGAGAAACGCGCCCGCGAGCACGCCGCGCCGGCCCCGATGCGTCTCCTTGCGCAGCCGGCGCAGGCAGACCGTGAAGAAGCACGCGAGGATCGCGACGTACGCCGCCGCGGCGAAGAGCCCGGACTCGGCGGCGATCTGCAGGAGGTTGTCGTGCAGATGCGGCACGCGCCAGCGGACCGCCGTCGGCACCCGGTAGAGCGGGTAGTAGGGCTTGACGAGCGTCAGGCCGACCCCGAAGACCGGGTAGTCGCGGATCATGCGGAAGCCGGCGATCGCCATGTCGATCCGGTCGCGGTTCGTGGGGTCGGAGGGGTCGAAAGTCGAGAGGATCCGCGCCCGGATCGCCGAGGGCGCGGCGAGATAGAGGAGCCCGGCGGCGACGGGAACCGCCGCGAGCCAGCGCGGGCGGCGAATCACCAGATAGGCGACGACGGCGGCGAAGAAACCGACGTAGGCGTTGCGGGTGAACGTCAGGAGGATCGCGGCGCCGAGAAACGCGACGAGCGCGGCCGACGCTCCCCTCCCCTGACCTCCCTCGAGCGCGATGCCGAGCAGGAGCAGGCACACGACGAGGAGGAGGCCCGAGAAAGTCATGTAGTGCGAGAGCGTCGCCTCGATCCGGTCCGAGAGCCGGTTCGCGCCGTGGAGGTACTGCCACAGGCCGACGGCCGCGAGGACCGCCGCCGCGGCGCCGAGCGCCGAGACCACCGCCCGCAGCTGCCGGTCCGTCTCGAGCCCGTCGGCGAAGAGCGGCAGGAGGAGGAAGGTGAAGAAACCCTTGAGCCCGGCGAGGCTTCGCTCGGGGTGGAGAGAGAAGAGGGCCGACGCCGCGCCGAACGCGACGAACGCCGCGATCCAGAACGCGATCCCGCCGCGGAGCGAGGGGGGGAAACGGCGCTCGTTCCGGATCGCGGCCGCCCAGACGAGAAGGGCCGCCGCGAAGAGGACGTTGGCGACCGCGATCGCGGAAGTGCAGAACGCGATCGCGACGAGCAGGGGGAAAAGCCATCGCCGCGCCCCGGACGACGGGACCGCGGCGGCGTGACCGCTCACTTTCCGACGGCGGAAGCCGGAAGGGCCTCGTCGATCAGCATCACCGGGATGTCCGAGACGATCGGGTAGACGAGCCCCGCCTCCGGCGAATAGAGGCCCTCCTCGACCACGGGCGTCTCGTCGCGGAATTTCTCCCGATACCGTTCGACGAGCGATGCGCGAACTTCGGGCGGAAGAGGAATCTTCTCCAGAGGCCCCTTCGTCTTCGGGCAGATGAGGATCGCGAGCAGCTCGGGATCGACCGGCACGGCGCGCAGTCTATCAACGGCCGCACGGCTCGCGCCAGAGGCGCTCGACCGCTGGCGGCCTTTCAGATCGTGGACCTCCTCCTCGCCGGGCGCTTGCGCACACATGGAGACGCGACCGGAGGAAGCCGTCGATTTCCCTTCTCCTGGCGGGAGAAGGTGACGGCCGCAGCGAAGCCAGGCCGGCGGATGAGGGACGCCGCACAGCGGCGGGCGCGGCGCGCAACCTCCCGGCGAGGAGACTTTCCGCGATCTGACCTTCGTCGCTCGTCCCCAGGGGTCTCGACGACTCCGGCGCCCCCGGCCCCGACTCGGTTCGCGACCTCTCGAAGCTCGGATCGCGAACGGCCCGACGAATCGGGTCCGCACGGCTCGCGCCAGAGGCGCTCGACCGCTGGCAGTTCCAGCGAGCCGTGCGGCGGCTATGGCCTGCGCCCATTACAATCCCGCCCCGATGCGCGTGCTCCACGTGACGGCGGGAACGAAATGGACCGGGCCGGCCGCCGTCGCCGTCGCGCAGGTCGAGGCGATGCGCGAGGCGGGGATCGAGGCGGAGATCGCCGTCACCCGGGGCTCGCCGCTCGCCGCTCGCCTCGCCGGGCTCGGCTGGGCGCGCCCGCTGCTCGCGCCGGGCCGGCGCCCTCGGGACTTCTGCGACGACGTCGCCGCCCTCGACGGAACGCTCGGACGCGAGCGTTTCGACGCGGTGCACGCCCATTCCTCGCACGATCACCTCGCCGCCGCCGCGGCGCTCGGCCGCGGGCGGGCCGCTCTCGTGCGCTCCTTCCATCACGAGAACGGCTTCCGCCCGCTCTTCTCCTCCTGGGGACGGCGGCGGGCCTCGGGATTCGCGTTCTCGAATTCGGCCCTCCGCGAGGGGTTCGCGGCGCGCTTCCGGCCGGAGGCGCCGTGCGCGCGTTTCTCTCCGGTCGCCGAGGTCGATCGCTTCTCGCCCGGACCGCGGGACCCCGCCGTCCGCGGCGAGCTCGGGATCCCGGAGGACGCGTTCGTCGTCGGCACGATCGGGAAGATGGCTCCCGGCCGCGGCCACGATGCCGCAATCCGCATCCTGGCCGGCGCGCACGATCCGCGCGTCGTCATGCTCCACGTCGGGAAGGGGGAATCGAAGGAGAGCCTGTGGAGGCTCGCCGCCTCGCTCGGAGTCGGTTCGAGGAACTTCGGCGCCGGCTACCAGGAGGAGCGTCTCCCGGACTGCTACCGGGCGATGGACGCCTTCCTCTTCACCGCATCCGGCGCCGACCAGGGACACCGGGCCGTGCTCGAGGCGATGACGTCCGGGCTCCCGATCGTCGCCCTGGACGTCCCGGGCATCGCGGATTTCGAGATCGTCAAGGGGCCGGGATTCGTCGCGAAGAGCGAGGCGGAAGCCTCGGCGGCGCTCGATTTCCTCGCCGCGCACGAGGACGCCCGGGCGGGAATGGCCGCCGCGGCGCGGCGCACGGCGGAGCGGTTCGCCGGTCCGGCTTTTGCGAGGGCCGCGGCGGATTTCTACGCGGCGGCGCTCGATTTCTGGAAGAAGCGGCGCGGCGCGCGCGTTGGGAGGCAACAGGAGCACGCATGAGAGCCACCACCGGACTGATCGCCACGTTCCTCGTCGCCGCGGGCGCCTTCGCGGCCGCGCCGAAGCCCGCCCCGAAGAGCGCCGAAAAGCCGACGGCCGCCTCCTGCTCCGGATGCCGCGAGAAGGGCGCGCCGATCGACCCGGCCGCGCTCGACGACGCGGATGCGGCTGCGCGGCCCGCCTATGCCGCGGCGTCGAAGTACCCCGAGACGATCGACAAGATCCATTGCTATTGCGGATGCGAAGAGAGCCCGAACCTGCACCACGCTTCGCTCCTCACCTGCTTCACGACGCTCCACGCCACCGGCTGCGAGATCTGCCGCGGCGAAGCCGAGCTCGCCGGCAAGATGAAGGGCGAAGGCTCCGCCGACGACGAGATCAAGCAGGTCGTGGAAGCCTTCTACCAGGACAAAGGCAAGTAAGCTCGCACGGCGAATGCATCGAGCCGGGCGGGCGCGTGGCAACCGCCCGCGGGCTTAACGTCCGCCGCCGGTACGCCGCGCCCGCGGGCCGGCTCCCCCGCATCCCGCCGGGCTCGCGCCTCGCCGCGCCTCACTCGCGTTCCAACTGAATCTCGGCCCCGCCGAATCGCCTCTCCCCGCGGGAGACTCGTCACGCCGTAGCTTCAGCGAGAGTCGAGCCGCGCGTTGCTCGCCGGGACCCTCTTCGCCTCTCCCGGCGGCACACATGGCCGCGTCACCAGAGGCGCCTCAACCGAATTCCCCTCTCCCGGCGGGAGAGGGTGGCGAGCAACGCTCGCCGGGTGAGGGAGCCCCGTCGCGGGAGCTTTCGCCTCGGTGGCTCGCGCACTGGCGTTCGCGGCGATCGGCGCGCTCAGCGCTGGATACCCTTCGGCGAAAGCTCTCCGCGACGCGAAGGGCCCGGAGCCCCGCTTTCCACCTCCGCCGTACCCACATCTCGCCTGATTCGCGTCTCGACGATCCTCAAGGCCATCCCAACCGATGCTGAGTCCTCCGCACACATCCGCCTCTCCCGGCGGGAGACTCGTCACGCCGTAGCTTCAGCGAAGGCCGAGTTCGCCGCGCGCCGCTCGCCGGGCCTTCTTCGCCTCTCCCGGCGGCACACATGGCCGCGTCGCCGGAGGCACCGCAACCGAATTCCCCTCTCCCGGCGGGAGAGGGTGGCGAGCAACGCTCGCCGGGTGAGGGAGCCAACCCGTCATCGCGAGCGCCAGCGAAGCGATCCCCAGAGCCCACCCGGTGACCGCTCCGCCCACCGATTCATGCTAGTCTCCGCCGGTCCGGGCGGCGTAGCTCAGATGGTTAGAGCGGGCGTCTCATAAGCGCCATGTCGGAGGTTCAATTCCCCCCGCCGCCACCAACCGTCGGTTTCGCGACGCTCGCGAGGCTCGGATCGCGAAACCTCCCGCCGCGCAAACCTC
>DATFVB010000214.1 GCA_035260525.1 Thermoanaerobaculia bacterium | reverse complement strand
GTCTCGGGCGCCGACCCGCACCGCGTCTACGCGCAGGTCGAAGCCGAGGACGGCGGGTTCTTCCGCTCCGACGACGCGGGCGCGACGTGGACGAAGGTGACCGACCGGCGCGACCTGCGGCAGCGCGCCTTCTACTACACGCGCGTGTTCGCCGATCCGAAGGCGAAGGACACGGTCTACGTGCTGAACGTGAACCTCATGAAGTCGACCGACGCCGGGAAGTCGTGGACGCAGCTGCGGCCGCCGCACGGGGACAACCACGACATGTGGATTGCGCCCGACGATCCGCGCCGGCTGATCGAATCCAACGACGGCGGCGCCAACGTGTCGGTCAACGGCGGACAGAGCTGGTCGTCGATCGAGAACCAGCCGACCGCGCAGTTCTACCGGGTCGCGACCGACAACCGGACGCCGTACCGGATCTACGGCGCGCAGCAGGACAACACGCCCGTCGTGATCCCGAGCGCGGCACCCGGAGGAGGGATCGCGCGCACCGACTGGTACATCGTCGGAGGATGCGAGAGCGGCTGGATCGCGCCGAACCTCGCGAACCCCGATGTCGTGTACGGCGGCTGCTACGGAGGCTCGATCACGCGCACGGACCGGAAAACGGGGGAAGAGAAGGAAGTCGTCGCGTGGCCGCAGCTCGCGATCGGGCAGGCGGCGAAGGACCTGAAGTACCGGTTCCAGTGGAACGCGCCGATCCTCGTCTCCCGCTTCGACCCGAAAACCGTGTATCACGCCGCGCAGGTGCTCCTGCGGAGCCGCGACGAGGGGACCACGTGGGAGGAGGCGAGCCCCGACCTCACGCGCAACGACAGGGCCAAGCAGGGCTACTCGGGCGGCCCGATCACGTACGACGACACGGGGATCGAGGTCTACGACACGATCTTCTGCGTGGCGGAATCTCCCTTCGACGCGAAGACGCTCTGGGCGGGGACCGACGACGGCCTCGTCCAGGTCACGCACGACGGAGGGAAGACGTGGAAGAACGTCACCCCCAGGGGAATCCCCGAGTGGATCCAGATCAACTCGATCGAGCTCTCGCCGCACGACAAGTCGACCGCATACGTCGCCGCGACGATGTACAAGTTCGACGACGACCGGCCGTACCTCTACAAGACGACCGACGACGGCCGCACGTGGACGAAGATCGTCGCGGGGATCCCGGACGGCGCGTTCACGCGCGTCGTCCGCGAGGACGCCGTCCGCCCCGGCCTTCTCTACGCCGGAACCGAGACGGGCCTCTACGTCTCCTTCGACGGCGGCGGCCGCTGGCAGCCCTTCCAGCGCAACCTGCCGGTCGTGCCGATCACCGATCTCGCGGTCAAGAACGGCGACCTCGTGGTGGCCACGCAGGGGCGGGCGTTCTGGGTTCTCGACGATCTGTCGCCGCTCGAGCAGTGGAAGGAGGACATCGCGTCGGCGCCGGTTCATCTCTTCCATCCGCGTCCCGCTCTCCGGATCGCGCACCGCGGCTTCGGCGAAGGAGGTCCGCGCGGCGCCGTCGGCGAGAACCCGCCCGGGGGAGCGATCGTCGACTACTGGCTCGCCGAAAAGCCCGGCGAGAAGGAGAAGACCGCAATCGAGATCTTCGCCGGCGACCGGCTCATCCGGACTTTCTCCAGCGACAAGAAAGAGGACGCCGAAGAAGGCGGCGAGGAAAAGCCGATCGAGGCCAAGGCGGGGCTCAACCGCTTCGTCTGGGACCTGAGGATGTTCCCGCCGACGCTCGTCCCGAAGGCGATCATCTGGGGAGACAAGAGCGGGCCGCTCGTGGCGCCGGGGACGTACCGGGTCAAGCTCACGGTCGGCGACCGCTCCGCCGAGGACCGCGTCGAAGTCGTCCCGAATCCCGACGCCGGGGCGAGCGCCGAGGACCTGCGCAAGCAGTACGACTTCCTGGAGGCCGTGCGCGACTCGCTGTCGGAGACCCATGCCTCGGTGATCCGCATCCGGTCGGTGAAGAGTCAGATCGCGGAGGTCCTCGCCCACGCGAAGGAGATCGGGAAGGACGAGCCTCTGAAGGCGCCGGCGAAGGCGCTCACGGACAAGCTCACGTCGATCGAGGAGAAGCTCGTCAACCCGAAGGTCAAGGCCAACCAGGACGTGCTCAATTTTCCTCCGAAGCTCGATCACCAGTTCGTCGGTCTGACGAGCGTCGTCTCCTCTTCGGACGCGGCACCGGCGCCTTCCGCGTACGCCTACTACCGGGAGCTCTCGAAGCAGCTCGCGGCGATTGCGAGCGAGCTCTCGTCCGTGCTCGACAAGGACCTCTCCGACTTCAACCGCGCGGTCCGCGACGCCGGCGTGCCGCCGATCGTCGTGCCGAAGCCGAAGGACCCCGCCTCGCCGGGGACGGGCGAGAAAGCATGAGGACGCCGGCCGCCCGGATGCTTGCGGTTGCGGTCGCCGGCGCGGCGATCGCCGCGCTCGCGTGCCGCCCGCAGCGCTCTCCGGCCGAGGAAAGCTACGTCCGCTCGATCGAGACGTGGCGCGCCGGCCGGATCGCCCGTCTGACGAAGCCGGACGGCTGGCTCTCCCTCGCCGGCCTGTTCTGGCTGCAGCCCGGCGCGAACACCGTCGGCTCCGATCCTTCGAGCGCGGTGGTGCTGCCGAAATCGGCCCCGCCGCGGGCCGGAGCGATCGTGCTGGAGGGGAAGGAGACGCGGTGGGAACCCGCGGCGGGCTCTCCCGTCGAAGCGGCCGGAAAGCCCGCGGGAGGGATGCCGCTCGCCTCCGACGAGAACGGCGACCCGACGGTGCTGTCCGCCGGGAGCGTCTCGTTCTTCGTCATCCGGCGAGGCGATCGGACCGGCGTGCGCGTCCGGGACAGCGCGAGCGAGGTACGCCGCGCCTTCCGGGGACTCGAGCACTATCCCGTCTCGCCGGAATGGCGATTCGACGCGCGATTCATCCCCTACGATCCTCCGAAGCACATCACCGTTCCGACGATCCTCGGCTTTCCGGAGGACGACGTCGCGCCGGGAGAGATCGAGTTCACCTACCGCGGAAAACCCTACCGCGTCGTTCCCGTTCTCGAGCAGGGCTCCGACGAGCTCTTCATCATCTTCGGCGATCGCACGAACGGGAAGAGCACGTACGGCGGAGGGCGGTTCGTCTACGCGCCGTTCGCGAAGGACGGCAAGACCGTGCTCGACTTCAACAAGGCCTACGACCCGCCTTGCGTGTTCACCCCCTATGCGACCTGCGCGCTTCCCCCTCCCGCCAACCACCTGCCGTTCGAAGTCACGGCGGGCGAGAAGATGTACGCGGAGAGCTGGGAGTTGCGCGGGAAGAAGTAATTCCCCGGGGGCCGTTCCCTCACGGTCGATCCCCTGCCTCCGCCGCCTCCCCCTCCGGGGATGTACCGGCTAGGCGTGGACTCCCGGGGCCTCTCTGCCCGTGGCCGCGACGTATTCCCCATACGACCCGAGATACGCGTGGGGCTCTCCCTCCCCCACCTCGAGCACGCGGTTGGCGAGGCCGCGCAGGAAAGCCCGGTCGTGGGAGACGAAGAGCATCGTCCCCTCGAATTCCCCGAGCGCCGAGACGAGCATCTCCTTGGTCGCCAGGTCGAGATGGTTCGTCGGCTCGTCGAGGACGAGGAAATTCGGCGGATGGAAGAGCATGCGCGCCATCACCAGACGCGAGCGCTCTCCGCCCGAGAGGGCCCGCACGGGCTTGTCGACGTCGTCGCCGGAGAACTGGAACGCCCCCAGGAGGTTCCGGATCGCCGCCGGGCTGTCGTGGGGAAAATCGCCGGCGATCTGCTCGAGGACGGTGAGCTCCGCGTCGAGGAGGTCGAGGGCCTGCTGGGCGAAGTACCCGAGCGTCAGGCTCGCCCCGAGCTTGATCGCTCCGGCGTCGGGAGGCAGGGCCCCCGCGACCATCTTGAGCAGCGTCGTCTTACCCGCGCCGTTTCTTCCCATGACGCACCATCGCTCGCCGCGCCGCACCAGAAAGTCGAAATCGGAATAGAGGCGCCGGTCCCCGTAGGCCTTCGTGACGCCGGAGAGCGCCGCGACCTCGTCGCCGGACCGCGGCGGCCGCGCGAAATCGAACTTCACGGCCGTCCGCCGCCGGGGCGGTTCGACGGTCTCGATCTTCTCGAGTTTCTTGACCCGGCTCTGCACCTGCGCGGCCTTCGCGGCATGCGCGGAGAACCGCTCGATGAAGCGCTGTTCCTTGGCGAACATCGCCTGCTGGCGGGCGTACGCGGCCTCCCGCTGCGCTTCGCGGAGCCGGCGCTCCCGGTCGTAGAAATCGTAGTCGCCCGAGTAGGCGACGAGCTCGCCGCCGTCGATCTCGACGATCCGCGAGACGACGCGATTCATGAAATCGCGGTCGTGGCACGTCATCAGGAGCGAGGCCGGGCTCTCCTTCAGGAACCCCTCGAGCCAGAGGATCGACTCGATGTCGAGATGGTTCGTCGGCTCGTCGAGGAGGAGGACGTCCGGTTTCCCGAGGAGCACCTTCGCCATCGAGACCCGCATCTTCCACCCGCCGGAGAGCGCCCCGACGTCTCCGTCGATCGACCGGTCCTCGAATCCGAGACCATGGAGCACTTCGCGAGCCCGGGTTTCGAGCTCGTACCCGCCCCGCTGCTGGTACTCCTCCTGAACGCGCCCGAAGCGATCGAGGACGGCATCCATCTCGCCGGCGCGGGCGGGATCGGCGAGCGCGTGCTCGAGCGCCTCGAGCTCGTGGTGCAGGTCCCCGAGCCTCCCGCTCCCCGCGATCGCCTCGTCGAGGACGGAGCGGCCCGCCATCTCGTCGATCTCCTGCCGGAACCATCCGACGGCGAGCTTCTTCGGCACCGACACCTCTCCGTCGTCGGGATGCTCCTCGCCCGCGATCATCCGGAAGAGCGTCGTCTTTCCCGCTCCGTTCGGCCCGACGACGCCGACTTTCTCTCCCGGATTGAGCTGAAACGAGGCGTCGACGAAGAGGATCTGCCGGCCGTACTGTTTCGAGATGCGCGAAAACGCGATCATGGAGCGCGGAACGATATCATGCGGAAAATGGCCGATCCCGAGTACATTCACGGGACCTCCGCGGAGGAGCAGGAGCGGCTCGCGCGCCTGAACGCGCTCCTGAACCGCGCCTCGCTCGACGCCCTCGGCCTCACGGGAGGCGAGCGAATCCTCGACGTCGGGAGCGGCCTCGGGCAGTTCACGCGAGCGATGGGGAAGGCGACCGGCCGGCGCGTCGTCGGCATCGAGCGGAGCGCCGACCAGCGCGAGACCGCCGGGCGCCTCGCTCGCGACGCCGGCGAAGCGGATTTCGCCGAGTTCCGGGAAGGCCGCGCGGAGTCGCTTCCGCTCGCCCGCGCCGAATGGAGCGCGTTCGACCTCGTGCACGCGCGGTTCGTTCTCGAGCACGTTGCCGACCCGCTCGCCGTCGTTCGACAGATGGTGCGGGCCGTCCGGCCCGGCGGGAGGCTCGTCCTCGAGGACGACGACCACGATCTGCTGCGGCTCTGGCCGGAACCGGACGGTTTTTCCGACCTCTGGCGGGCCTACATGGGCAGCTACGAGAAAATCGGATGCGATCCGATCGTCGGGCGCCGCCTCGTCGCGCTCCTGCACGAGGCGGGCGCGCACCCGCGGAGGAATCGCTTCCTCTTCTTCGGCAGCTGCGCGGGCGCCGCCGATTTCCCGCTCTATGCCGAGAACCTCGCGATCATCCTCGAGCAGGCCCGCGAGCCGATCGTCTCGGCCGCCCTCCTCGCCGCGGATCGTTTCGACGCGGCGCTCGCTGCATATCGCCAATGGGCGAAGCGCCCGGAGGCGGCGATCTGGTATGTGATGTCGTGGGCCGAAGGCCTTCGTCCGTAACCTGGCGCGGCGATCCTCCTTCGCTCTGCCGAGCTTCGGAGGATTGCCCGTGAGATCCGCCGAAGCCTTGGCGAAGGCGGATACATCGAGCCGGACGGGCGCGTGCCGCCCGCGTCTCCCTCCGACGTACGTTGTCAGTACGCCTGCGGTCGCCGCGGGCGACCCGCATCCCGTCCGCCTTCGCCAAGGCTACGGCGGATCGAGGCAGCAAGGGTGCTTGCTGCTCAACGGCCGTTCGGGCCGATCAATCCCGCCATAGCTCGTAGAGCGGCGGCGGATCGGGCTCGCGTCTGGCCGCGCCTCATCGTTGCACTTGCTGATTTTGGCGCGAGGATCGACGCTGCGGGGAACCCTGCGTCAGTTCCGACAGCCACGAGGCGCGGCCAGACGTGTCGAAAGACGCGTTCGGCCGATCCCGCGCTGGGTTAGGCGTACCGGGGCGTACGTCGCGCCCGGCGGCGGGTCGGCCGGACGCGGATAGCGGCGCGTATGATCCGCGCCGGCCTAGAAAGTTCCGGCGACCAGGCTGCCATCGACCAGCAGCGACACGCCGCTCACGTAGCTCGCCCGCTCGCTGCACAGGAAGGCGACGACGTCGCCGAGCTCTCTCGGGCGGGCCGAGCGCTTCAGGGGGATCGCCTCGGATGCGCGCGCGGCGTATTCCTCGACGGAGATCCCCGCCTGTCTCGCGCGGATCGTGTTGAGCTCGACCTGTCGGTCCGTCGCGACGTATCCCGGGAGGACGGCGTTGACGAGAACGTTGTCGGCGGCCACCTGGTTCGCCATGGTCTTGGTCAGGGCGGAGATCCCGGCGCGGATCGTCGAGGAGATCGTCAGGAGGTCCGCCGGCTGCTTCGCGACGAAGGAGGTCATGTGAACGAGGCGGCCCCACCGGCGTTCCCGCATCCCGGGCAGGACGAGGCGCGACAGCCGGACCACGTTCATCAGCGTCCCGGCGATCCCGTCGCGCCACTGGTCCTCGGTCAGATCCTCGAACTTCGCCGCCGGGGGGCCGCCGGCATTGGTCACGAGGATGTCGACCCGGCCGAAGCGGCCGGCCGACTCCCGGAACCAGCGCTCGAGGTCCTCGCCCTTCGACAGATCGCAGACGACCGTCTGGAGCTCGACCCGCGGCGCCTGCCCCGCGATCGCGTCACGAGCGGCGCCGAGCGACGCCTCGGAGCGCGAGCAGATCGAGAGGCGGCATCCCTCGCGAGCGAGCGATTCGGCGATCGCGCGTCCGATTCCCTTGCTCGCCGCCGCGACCATGGCGACCTTTCCGTTGAGCTCGAGGTCCACGGGTGGAATCTTACTCGCGCGGGCCGCGGGTCGCGAGTCACGGATCGGGGGCCCGGCTACTCCCCCGCGGGCGGAAGCCGAAGACCTCGCGGGATCAAGACCCGATCCGCGAGAACGAACAGCCCTTCGACGACGAGCGCGAGGATCGCCGCGGGCACCGCCCCTTCCAGGATCGTCGCGTGGTCGTTGAGGTTGAGCCCGGAGAGGATGGGTTCGCCGAGGCCGCCCGCTCCGATCAGCGCCGCGAGCGTGGCGGTGCCGACGGCGATCACGGCGCTCGTCTTGATGCCGGCGAGGATCGTCCGCGACGCCATCGGGAGGTGGACGCGCAGGAGGCGCGCGGCCGGCGGGAGGCCGAGGGCCTCGGCCGATTCCTTCAGCCACCCGGGAATGTCCTGGAGACCGGCCGCCGTGTTCCGGACGATCGGCAGCAGGCTGTACAGAAAAAGCGCGACGACGGCCGTCGTCGGGGAGATACCGAGGAACGGAACCGGCACGAGGAGGGCGAGGAGCGCCAGCGCCGGCACCGTCTGTACGACTCCGGCCAGCGCGAGGATCGCGCGCGCTCCCCAGCCGCGCCCGCTCGCGGCGATCCCCAGAGGGATTCCGGCGAGGACGGCGAGCGCCACGGAGATCCCGACGAGCTCGACGTGGCGCCACGTCCATCGCGCGATGTTCCGCGCGGTGGAGGGCCGCGGAGCCGGGCGTCCGCCCAGGAACGCGTCGGCCGCCCGCCCGTAATCGCGCGTGCGCTCCGCGAGCGCGTTCAACCGTGTCATCTCGGTCCCGTCGATCCTCCCGGAGAGCCCGCGAAGCGCGGCGACGGCGCGCGGCTCGATCGCCTCCCGGTAGAGGATCACCGCGTCGTACCTCGGAAAGAACCCGAGGTCGTCGCGGAGCACGACGAGGTCGTCTTCCGCGATCCGAGCGTCGGTCGAATACGCGTCCTTGACGTCGATCGCCCCGGAGGCAAGCGCCTCGTACCCGAGCGCGTGGTCGATTCCTCTCACCTTCCGGAGAGCCAGGGCGTAGCGCCGGGCGAGCGGCGCCCATCCGTCCCGCCGGTCGAGGAACTCGTGCGTGAACCCCGCCGAGAGCCCCGGATGCCCCCGGAGATCGCCGATCGAAGCGATCCCGAGCGCCCGGGCGCGGTCGCGCCGCATGACGAGCGCGTAGGTGTTGTTGAACCCGAGCGGGTCGGTGATCCCGATGCCGAGCGCCCCCAGACGCGGACGGAGCGCCGGGACCGACGCCGCGCCGGGCGTCCGGACGATTTCTTCGGCGATCGTTCCGGTGTACTCCGGGTAAGCGTCGATCGCGCCCGATCGAAGGGCCTGCCAGAGGATCAGCGTCCCGCCCATCCCCGGGCGATGCTCCGCCCGGACGCCGGCGCCGGCAAGCGCGCGCGTCATGATCTCGCCGAGCACGTACGACTCCGTGAATTTCTTCGAGCCGACGCGGACGGGACCGTCGGCGGCCGACACCGGAAACCCCGCCGCGAACAGAACCGCCGCCGCCAGGGCGCCGCGTTCGCGCCGCCTCACGACGGCAGCCCGCGCTGCGCATCGAGGAACGCCGTGACGAACGGCGCCGCCGGCGCGCGGCGGAAATCGTCGAGGCCCCCCTCCTGGACCACCCGGCCGGCGTCGAGCAGGACGAGCCGATCGGCGAGATACGCCGCTTCCGGCAGGTCGTGCGTGACGAGGACGACCGTCGGCGAGAGCCGCTCGAAAATCTCGCGGAACTCGTCCTGGAGCTCGGCGCGCACGAGCGGGTCGAGCGCGCCCATCGGCTCGTCGAGGAGGAGCATCTCGGGGTCGAGGAGCAGCGCACGCATGAGACCGACGCGCTGGCGCTGTCCGCCGGAGAGCTCCGCCGGATAGCGGTCCATCAGATCGGGAGGGAGCCGCACGAGCTCGCCGACCTCGCACAGCCGCCGATCGAGGAAAGCGGCGGGCTTCTTCAGGTGGCGGCCGAGAAGGAGGACGTTGCCGCGGACCGTGAGGTGCGGGAAGAGCCCTCCTTCCTGGATCACGTACCCCATCCGGCGGCGGAGCTCGACCGGATCGAAGGCCGCGACGGGCTCGCCGTCGATCCGCACCTCGCCGGAGGTGGGCGCGATCAGCCCGATGATGAGGCGGAGGATGGTCGATTTCCCCGAGCCGGAGCGGCCGATCAGCGCGGTCGTCTTTCCGGCGGAAATCGAGAGGGTCGTCGGCTGCAGCGCGACGGCGCCGCCGAATCGCTTCTCGACGCCGACGAGGTCGATGGCGGGTCGCAACGTCCGAAATTATACGGGCGGAAAGCGGACGCGGGCGACGGGTGACGGGTGACGCCGCCGCCGTCGAGGCCCTCCGCCGTCACCCGAGGAGCCGCCGTACGGATCGCCGGGACGCCTCCCGGAACAGCGCGGCGCCACGATCGGAGCTCTCCCGCAAAGAAGAAGCGCCGGGCTCTCGCCCGGCGCCCCATCCGAGATCGGCGAACCGGTCAGGCCGCCTTGCGCCGTCCGAAGCGAACGGCGGCGGCGCCGGCCAGCGACAGCGCTCCGAGCAGAGCCACGAGCGGCGTCGAGCTCGCCGTCTTCGGGAGCGTCTTCGCTTCCGGAGCCGGCTCGGGGGCGGGCGCGGGGGCAGGCGTGCTCTCGGCGACCGTGCTCTCTTCCTTCGGAGGCGTCGACTCCGCCATCGTCGAGGTCGAGGCCGTCGGCGCGGGCGTCTGAGTCATCGTCACCTCGCCGCCGGTCGTGTTCTCGGCGACGGTCTCCTTCCCGTACGCGAACTCCTCGCCCCACTCGTCGCCCGGATAGAACCAGGTGGCGACGGCCGGATGGCCGTTGAAGGTCGTGTAGGTGAACTGAGTCTGGTTGTCCGAAGCCTGGTGAGAGTCGAGACTGCGGCGCGTCCGCGCGGCGATCACGGTGCCGATCGTCTTGCTGTCGGAGTCGCGCGTCACGACGACCTGCACCTTTTCAGACTGGTAGTCGTTGACGTGCAGCGTGTAGCTGCCCGGATCGAGCATGACGTTGCCGATCATCGTCGGCTCGGAGACGGCGAGTTTCGTCGTCCGCTGCACCGAGCCGGCTCCCTGGGCCATCGCGACGGTCGAGATGCCGAAACAGAGCAAGAGAGCGGGGACCCATCGAGTGAATTTCATAGGCGTTTCTCCTTCGGCGCACGGGGAATGCAAGCCCGCTGCCAAGGAAAAAATCCTTTGACGACGGGCTCTCGCGGGGATTTCAGCCGATTCGCCGGACCGCGAGCATCGTCAGGTCGTCGTAGCGCTCTGCGTCTCCGACGTGCGCGCGCACCGCCGTCCCGATCCTGTCGAGGAGCTCCGCCGCCGAGGCCGTCCCGGAGGAGAGGACGGAAAGGAGCCGGTCGCGTCCGAAGAAGCCGTCCGCGCCCTTCGCGTCGGTCACGCCGTCGGTGTAACCGAACAGCGTCTCGCCGGGCGCGATCGCCGCGCTGCCGACCTCGTACGGCGACTCGGGAAGCATCCCGACGGCGGGCCCGGTCGGCTCGAGCGAGCTCGCGATTTCCCCGGAGAGCGACAGGACGAGCGGCGCCTCATGGCCGCCGTTGACGTACCGCATCCGGCCGGTCGCCGTGTCGGCGACCGCGAAGAAGAGCGTCGCGAACATGTTCGCGCGCCCGTGCGTGCGGGCGATGTAGTCGTTGGTTCCGACGACGGCGCGCCGGACGATCGCGGCCGCGTCGCCATCGGCGGCCGCCGCTTCCGCCGTCGACCGGATGAGGCTGCGGAACAGCGCCATGAAGAGCGCCGCGCCGACTCCCTTGTCGCAGACGTCCGCGATGGCGAGCGCGACGCGGCCCCCCGGAAGAGCGAAGGCGTCGTAGAAGTCTCCGGCGCACTGCCGCGCGGGCTCGAAGAGCGCGGAGATCTCCCACCCTTCGGGCTGCGGGAGCTCCTCCGGGAGGAACGTCGCCTGGATCCGCCGCCCGATCGCGAGCTCGCGCTCGAGGCTCTCGGCGTAGAGCCGCTCGCGGTCGCGCAGACGCTTCTTCTCGAGCGAAGCGCCGACGCGCGCCTGGAGCACGACGGGGTTGAACGGCTTGGGCAGGTAGTCGTCGGCGCCGAGCTCGATGCACCCGGCGACGATCTCCGTCTCGTCGCTCGCCGAGATCATCACGACCGGGATGTTCCGTAGAGTCGCGTCGCGCATCCACTCGGCGAGGACCTGCCGGCCGTCGAGCTCGGGCATCATCACGTCGAGGAGCATCAGGTCGTACTTCTCCGCGCGCGCCCGCTCGAGGGCGCGGCGGCCGTTCTCCGCGACGTCGACCGTGTAGCCCTGCCGCAGGAGCCTCCGGGCGAGCACGTCCCGGTTCATCTCGTTGTCGTCGACGACGAGGATCCGCGCCGGCGCGGCCGGGACGCTCACCGGGAGCCGGTCACGCGCGCGAGCCGCCGGCGGCCGGCTCGGCCAGCAGGCGCCGCAGATAGGGAAGCTGCTCCTCGGCCGCGCGCTCCCCTTCCTCGATGATGAGCGGGATCTTCGCCGTGTCGAACAAACGGATGCGCTCGGAGAACTGCGGGATGACGGGGATCACTTCCGCGTGGTGCGCGAGGTTGTGGAACGCGAACCGCGACTTCAGCAGGTTGTTCGTCATGATGCTCGAGAGCTGAAACGAGAAGCGTGCCGGAGAGCGGATCGCCGTCTGGTACGGACTCTCGAATCCCATCGCGACGATGACATCGGCGCCTTCCCGGATCGCGACCCCCACGGGAAGCGGATCGGACATGAATCCGTCGATCAGGAGCCGGCCTCCCACTTTCCACGGGCGAAAGATGAACGGGATCGCGATCGACGCCCGGATCCCGTCGACGAGCGTCCCTTCGGAGAGGACGACCTGCTCCCCCGTCCGGAAGTCGGTCGCGGTCAGATGGAGCGGCGTCGGCATCGCCTCGATCCGGCGCGTGCCGAAGACGTCCCGCAGGCGCTTCATCACGAGCGTGTCGCTCTTCAGGCCGAAATCCTCGGTGAAGCCGAAGACGCGCGGAAGGATCGCGCGCAGCAGCGACGGCGTGTGGCGCCGGTCCGTGATCTCCTGGGTCCAGAGCTCCTTCGTCATCCGGACGGCCTCCTCCGTCGCGATGCCGGCCGCGAGGAAGGAGGCGTAGATGCTCCCCCCGCTGCACCCGACGACCATGTCGACGGCGATTCCTTCGCGCGCGAGCACGCGCTGGAGACCGAGCGCGGCGGCGCACTTGACGCTCCCGGAGCCGATGACGAGCGCGACCCGCCGCCGGGGCGCCGCGCCGCTCACGCGCCGAAGCTCCCGACGGCGGCGTCGACGGTCGGGAAGGCCTTGAGGATGCTCGTGAATCCCGAGAGGTCCAGGACGCGCTGGACGTCCGGACGAATCGAGGCGAGCCGGAAGTCGCCTCCCTGCTGGCGGGTGTCCTTCAGCGCGGCGAGCAGCGCGCGCAGACCCGCGCTGCTGATGTACTCGACTCCCGCGAAGTCGGCGACGAGGCGGTGGCGTCCCTCGCGCACCCGCGCCGAAAGCGCTTCGGTGAGGTCGCCGGCCGTGAGGCCGTCGACGCTTCCCCGGATCGACACGACCGTGACCGGGCCCGATTCCGCGAACGCGATCTCCATGGCTTCTACCCCTCTCCGCCGCCCGCGGCGGGCTGCGTGCGCTTCACGAGTGTCAGGCGGTTGCCGGCGTCCGCCCGAGCCTCGTAGCGGATCTCGTCGACGACGCTCTTGACGAGGTGCCAGCCGAGACCGCCGATGCGGCGATCCTCCCAGGGCGCGTCGAAATCGGGCGACGGCGCCTCGTCGGGACGGAACGGCGGCGCGAAATCGGTGATCGTCACGACGACGCGGCCGGGACTGCCCTCGACGCTCACCTCGATCGGGCCGGGCTCGCGCCCGGCGTAGGCGTGCCGCATCAGGTTCGTGCAGACCTCCTCGACGGCGAGCCGCACCGCGAAGCACGAGGAGGCGTCCGCGCCGGAGCGCTCGCACGCGCGGCGCACGAAGTCGACGAGCTCCGGCAGATGCTCGAGGCTTCCCGGCCGGCGGATCGCCGCCGCGTCCCCGGCCGGCCCGCTCCGGTTCACGGCCCCGCCGGCCGGCGGACGAGGAGCGCTTCGATCTTCCGGAGCAGGCGCTCGAGGTCCACGGGCTTCGTGTCGAAGTCGTCGCATCCGGCGGCGAGCGCGCGGTCGCGGTCCTCCGCCATCGCGTGCGCGGAAAGCGCGATCACGGGGATTGCGCGGGTCGCCGGAGCGGCCTTGATCTGACGGGTCGCCTCGTATCCGTCCAGCACCGGGAGATTCAGGTCCATCAGCACGAGATCGGGCGCCGCCGACGCCGCCCGCGAGACCGCCTCGCCGCCGTCGACCGCCGCTTCGACCTGATAGCCGCGCCGCGCAAGCCTGCGGGTGAGCATGTCGCGGTTCATGTCGTTGTCCTCGACGAGCAGGATCCGGCTCACGTCAGCCGCCCGCGGTGCCGGAATTCCCCGCGAGCGCCCGACGGCGCTTCTCTTCCTCTTCGACGAGGGCGCGGAAGTTCACGCGGTGGATCGACGTCGCATCCCCTTCCTCGTTGCCGACATCGGAGGGAAGGCGCACGGTGAACGTCGCCCCCTGACCGTAGGTGCTCTCGGCGGTGACGTCGCCCCCCATCATCTGGCAGAACCGGCGCGAAAGGGCGAGACCGAGCCCGGTGCCGCCGTACTTGCGCGTCGTCGCGGCATCGGCCTGGGTGAACGCCTGGAAGACCTTGCCGAGCTGCTCGGGAGTCATCCCGATTCCCGTGTCGCGCACCCGGAACGTGACCCAGTTCCCCTCCCGGTCGCTCTCGCGGGCGACCTCGAGCGAGATCTCTCCGTTCTCGGCGAACTTGCTCGCGTTCGAGAGGAGGTTCAACAGGATCTGCTTGAGTTTGGTGACGTCTCCCTTGAGGGAGCCGAGCTCCGGATCGCATCGGACGGCGAACCGGTTCCCCTTCTTCTCGACGAGCGGCGCCGCCGTCGTCGCGACCTCCTCGACGAGCCTGGCGATGTCGAAGGTCTCGACGAACAGGGTCATCTTGCCCGCCTCGATCTTCGAAAGGTCGAGCACGCTGTTGATCAGGCGCAGGAGATGCTTGCCCGACGTGCGGATCTTCTGCAGGTCCGCGACGAGGTCTTCCGGGCTTCCGCCGGCGGCCTCCTCCTCGAGGAGCTCGCTGTAGCCGATGATCGCGTTCAGGGGCGTGCGGAGCTCGTGGCTCATGTTCGCGAGGAACGCGCTCTTGGCCCGGTTCGCCGCTTCGGCAGCCTCGCGCGCCTCCTCGGCGGCCTCGCGCGCCTGCTCGACCTGCCGGGCCTGCTCCTCGATCTGAAGCTTCTGGTCCTGCACGGCCTGCTTGGCTCGCAGCATCCGACGGGTCTGGAGGTGCGAGTGGAGCGCGAACACCGTCGAGAAGCACACGATCGCGAAGATGCTGAAGGCGGAGATGACCGCGTTCGACTCGCTGTTGACGTGCAGGCCGAACGCGAGCACCGAGACGCCGGCTCCCGCGATCATCCCCCCGAGCCCCTTGAGCGCGACGGGCGGCCCCCCGATGCTCAGGTTCGCCGCGTTGATCGACGTGAGGAAGGCGATGCACGGCAGCAGGGAAAAACCGGTGAGCGCCGAGAAGAAACCGATCATGAACGAGTCGACGAGGAGACAACGCAGCTCGGCCGCCTTGCTGTCGCGGCTGCGCGTTCCGATCAGATAGGCCAGGTGGGGCCAGAGGATCCCGTAGGCGAAGGCGAGCGCCAGGAAGCCGCGGCCACGGCCGGCCGAGACGAAGGTCGATTCCATGACGAGGAAGACGACGAACGAGGCGGGAATGCGGACGAAATAATCGAGCCGGACGATCGGGTGGACCGACCGCGCGGGGCGCGCCGCGGTATCCCCGGCGGGGGAAATTGCGGAGTCTGGCGACGCCACCGTATCGCTCACGGACGCTCTTTCATCGGAGGATCGTGGCGGGATGATACCTCCGATGCGGGCGGACGCGGAAGGAGGCGAGGGGCGGGATGCCGCGATGACGAATCGCGACCGCCGAGTTGGATAACGACCCGTTTCCGTTATGTATGGCCGCGCGGGCTAGGCGTCGGCGGCGGCGGTCTTCTTCCGCCTCTTATGGTCGTACATCCAGGCGTCCGCCTGCTCCATCAGGTCGTCGAGCCGGGCGCCGCTCCGCGGGTCGGAGAAGGCGAGGCCCACGGAGAGCGAGAGCGGAACGGGTTGGCTGTCGTCGGCGTTCTCCGCCTCGATGTTGCGCTGCAGGCGGGCGACGATCGCGCGGGAATCTCCCTGACCGTTCGCGAGCGAGAGGATCGCGAACTCGTCGCCGCCGAGCCGGCCGAGCACGTCGGATTCGCGAAACGTGCGGCGAAGGGTCCGCGCCGCCTTCTGGAGGAGCCGGTCGCCGTGCGCGTGGCCGTATTCGTCGTTGCATTCCTTCATGCCGTCCACGTCCGCAAAGAGGAGCAGAACCGGCTCCCCGAGGCGGCTCGCCGTCTTCAGCTGCTGCTCGGCGGCGCCGAGAAAACCTCGCCGGTTGAAGAGTCCCGTCAGGTCGTCGCGGATCGAGAGCGCCTTCGCCTCGGCGAGCAATCGGCTCCTTTCCATCGCGTACCGGAGGGAGCGGACGAGGATGTCGCCGTTGATCTCGCTCTTGAGCAGGTAGTCCTGGACGCCCGCCCGCGCATTCTCCGCGGCCAGCTGGTCGTCGGCGATTCCGGTCAGGATGACGATCGGGACGTCGGCAGCCGCCTTCTGGAGCGTCCGGGGAGCGACCGCTCCCCGCGCGTCCGGGAGGTTCAGGTCGAGCAGCACGACGTCGAACCTCCGGTCGCTCAGCGAAACGAGCGCGTCGGCGAGACGGGTCACGTGGGTGACCCGGAAACGGGGCCCGCTCGCGATCGAGAGCGTCTCGCGGAGCCCGTTGGCGAGCGGCTCGTCGTCCTCGACGAGCAGCACGTCGACCGGGGACGGGACGGACCGAACTTCTCGGGGGGCGGAGCTCATGAGCGAGGAAAGAGCAATTTCGATACCACCGGCATGCCGGTTTTCGCGGCCTCCCGGAACTCCCTCATCGGCCCGCCTCCGTTCGCTTCGGCGGGCACTCTCTCTCCCGCCTGCGTGGCCGTAGCCACTACGGCGCGGCGAAGGCCCGCCGGGAGAAGGGGAGTTGGCGGCTCGCGGCGTCCGCGAAAAACGCCCGGTACGCGGACTTTCTCGTTTGCCCCGTCAGCTCGTCGGAGCGACGCCGGTCGACTCGTCCGGCCGCGCCTTTTCCGCCGGGTCGGAGGCGCGGGAGGCCTTCTGGACATCCGTCTGATGGGCCCGCACGATCAGCCGCTGCGGGGCTGCGCCGATGTAGTCGAACGGGTAGCAGGTGACGAGCGTGAGCGTCGGATCCGGCGTCGGCTCGAGGACCTGGACGTCGGTGATCTCGACGATCTCGATGCGGTCGACGGCGTAGTGGAAGATTCCGCCGGGAGTCGTGACGGTGATCTCGTCCCCCTTCCGCACGTGGCGGAGCCCCTTGAAATACCCGTAGCGGTGGGCGGCGAGGGCGACGTTGCCGGTCGGGCCGGGGAGCGCCGTTCCCGGGATGTGTCCCACGGCGACCCGGAGCGTGTCGTCGTCGGCGCCTTCCCGGATCTCCCCCGCGACGCCGAGCCGCGGGATTTCGATCTTTCCGTCGATCGGGGGCCGCGCGGCCCCGCGCGCGCCGGTGGCGAATGCGAGGGTCAGGAGGAGACCGAGATTCCGGGGAAGGGACGACATTGCGGCGGACGATACAGAACCCCTCGCGCGCGCGCAACCGTCCGGAAGGACAGGCCGCGAATGTCACGGGTCTCGAGTCGAGAGTCTCGGGTCCCGAGTCGAGACCGGGAAGTCCGACCCGCGACGGGCACGCGCTTTCGGTCCCCGAGCGAGCTTCCGCGACGGCGAGCGTGGGCCTCTTCCGGTCTCGTCCTTCGGGCTCATCGCATCGCGGAGAGATCTCGCCGAAGTAACCAAGGCGAGATCCCGCGATGCGGGAGCGGAAGCGCGGCGAGGGGGTGCCCGTACGCGCGGTCGAGTCGCTCGTTCGACGAGCCGCGCGACGGGCCCGCGCTCCCGGTCCCCGAGCGAGCTTCCGCGACGGGTTGCCATGTCCGAATTCCGCCAGTCCCATCCGACCTCTGTGCTTCAATAGCGGCATGGCACTCGACGTTGCGACCTGCTACCGGGCGCTGGCGGCCCGCGACTCCCGGTTCGAC
>DATFVB010000213.1 GCA_035260525.1 Thermoanaerobaculia bacterium | reverse complement strand
GCTCGGCGGGCCTGGGCGGCGCCTCGGGCTTGCGCGCGGGAGCCGCCGGCTTCTCGATGATCTTGATCCGGGAGAGGGCGCTCTTGGGCGCTTGCGTCGTCTTCGGACGGTTCGTCTCTTCCCGGACGATGAGCGACTTCGGCGCGTGCGTCTTGCCCTGGAGGATCGCCAGGACGGTCGACTCGTCGAGGTCGGCCTGCGCCGAAGCGACCTGGACTCCGATCGACTGCAGCAGGAACATCAGTTCCCGGTCGCCGACCCCCATTTGCTGCGCCAGTTCGTGGACCCGAATTTTCGCCATTTATCCCTTTTCTTCTACCGCCGGCTCCTCGAGAACCGATCCTTCCGCCGCGCCCTCGGCCTCTTCCTCGGGCTCTTCGGGCGTCGGATTGTCGAACTCCTGAGCCGCTTCCAGGATTTCCCGCGCGCGCTCCTCACCCATGTCGCCCACCGGGGCGAGCGACTCGATCGTCTGCGAGAGCAGCTGGTCGAGGTTCGAAACGCCGGCCTCTTCGAGCGCGGCCGCCGTCGCTTCGTCGATCCCCGGCACCGTGCCGACGGCGGTCTGCTGCCGCTGCGAGGTGCGAAGCATCCGTCCGAGGGCCTCGGCGACCTCTCCCTTGACCTCCGCCTCGCTCTTGATCTCGATCTTCGCGCCGATCAGGGCGGAGGCGAGGCGCACGTTCTGCCCCTTCTTGCCGATCGCGAGCGAAAGCTGCTCGTCCTCGACGACGCAGTCGAGCGTGAGCGGGCCGTCCTCGTGGTGGATCGGCGAGACCCGCGTGATCTTGGCGGGGGAGAGCGCGTTCTGCGCGAACGTGATCAGGTCGTCGCTGTACTGGATGACATCGATCTTCTCGCCGTGGAGCTCGCGCATGATCGCCTGGACGCGGCTCCCGCGCATTCCGACGCAGGCGCCGACCGGGTCGACGTCGCGCTCGCGGGAGAGAACGGCGACCTTCGCGCGCTCCCCCGGCTGCCGCACGGCGCCCTTGATGACGACCGTGCCGTCGTAGATCTCCGGGACTTCCATCTCGAAGAGCCGGATCAAGAGTCGCGGGTCGGTGCGGGAGAGGACGATCTGCGGACCCTTCGGGTTCTTGTGCACGTCGGCGATGACCGCGCGCACGCGCTCTCCCTGGCCGTAGCGCTCGGCGCGCGACTGCTGGTCGCGCGGGATCGCCGCCTCGAGCCGGCCGAGGTCGACGACGATGTCGCCGCGCTCGAACCGTTTGACGGTGCCGTTGATGAGCTCGCCCACCTTCGGAATGTACTCGTTGTAGATGCGCTCCCGTTCCGCCTCGCGGACCTTCTGATAGAGCACCTGCTTGGCGTTCTGCGCGGCGATGCGCCCGAGCCCCTCCGTCGAGCGGTAGATCCGCAGCTCGTCGCCGAGCTCGGGCTCCTCGACCTCGAAGCCCTCCGCGCCGTCGGTTCCGGGCCGGAAGACCCGGACGTTGCCGCCGGCGCCCCCCTCCCGGACGATCGACTTCGCGTCGTCGAGGAGGACGAGGGTGGCGGGATCCGGCGGCGGCTCGACGCCTTCCGGGAGCGGCTCGACGGGCTCCTCGGGGACCTCGGGCATGACGTCGACGACCCGGCGCGGCGTGTAGGCGGACATCGAGCCGGTCTCGCGGTCGATCTTCGCGACGATCTCCTTGACCTTGTAGAAGCGGCGGGCGGCCGAGGCCATCGCCTCTTCGAGCGCGCCGAACATCTTCTCGGGGTCGATGTCCTTCTCCCGGGAGACCTGTCGAATCACCGCTGCCAGATCGTTCGTCATCATGAGCTTCTTTTCCCGGTCGCGGCCGGCCACTCGGGTTCGAGCCGTGCGACCTTGACCTCGCCAAAACTCAAATTATAGGTTTTTCGCGAATCCTCGTCCACGATCCGGAGCCGGTCTCCGTCGACGGATTCGAGCGTTCCGCGGAAATTGCGCGATCCTTCGACGGGAAGGACCGTCTGCACCTTCACCCGCCGGCCGACGAAGCGCCGGGCGTCCTCGGGGGAATAGAGCTTCCGGTCCAGCCCGGGGGAGCTCACCTCGAGGTGGTACCGGTGGCCGACGGGGGCCTCGGCGTCGAGCAGCGGAGAGACGTCGCGGGAGACGCGCTCGCAGTCCTCGAGAGTGACCCCCTCCTCCTTGTCCAGGACGAGCCGGAGCACGAGATGCCGCCCCGCGCCCGCGGTCTCGACCGCGAGCAGCCGACACCCGTTCTCCTCGGCGATCTGCCCGATCTCCTGCGTCACTTTTTCGTCCAGTATCCCCGTGCTCCGCATTATCCTAACCGCCGCCGAACAAAAAAGCGGGCAAAAGCCCGCTTCTCCAAAAGCGCCCGGCATTTATAGCAGAAAGGCCGGAGCCGCGCAAATATTCCGCGGCCCGCGAATCCGGAAACGAAAACGAGGCTTTTCCTGTTAGAGGGTTGAGTGTTCGGCGTCAAGGAAGAAGAGCTCGAGGCCGGGCCGCTCCGCCGGAAGCCCGACCTCGACTATGCGCCGGACCTCGAGGAGCTCGTCGAGCGGATCGAGCGCCCGCAGCGGCGCTGGCTCGAGCGAGCGATCCTCCTCTCACTCCTCGTCCACGCCGTCCTGATCATCCTCTTCCTCCTCGACCAGCGGCAGCAGCGGGCCGTCGAGCTCCGCGCCGAGCGCGCCGACATCGCCCGGAGGAAGGCCGAGATGGCGCGGCAGATCCCGATCCGGTTCTTCACGGAGGCTCCGGGGCCCGCCCGGCGGGAGGCGCGCGCCGACGCGCCGCTCTCGGACAAGAACCGGCGTGCGGGGGGAGGCGACCGGAACCGCCCGAAGGCCGAGACCCCTTTCGTCGCCCGGCAGAGCGGAATCGAGGGGCTCGAGCCCGGCCCGCGTTCGAAACCCTCCCCGAAGCCGTCGCCGCCGGCGAGCGCCTCGGCGTCGCCCGCGCCGGCCGCCCCGCCGGGCGCCGCGGGCCGGCCGGCCGCGGAGCGCCATGCGGCCAACGGCCTTTCCGTTCCGCAGGCTTCCGGCGCGCCGAGAGGGCAGCCGGGGACGGCGCCGGCGGTCCCGAACCTGAACGAGGCGATCCGAAAAGCGACCGGCGGTATTGGCGGTCTCGGAGGCGCGCCGAAGGCGAACGAGGGGGGCGGTTTCGTCGACTACGGCCCGATTTCGTTCGACACGCAGTGGTACGACTGGGGCGACTACGCCGAGGAGATGCTGCGGAAGATCAAGATCCACTGGTACGAGCACATCCCCAAGCTCGCCGAGCTCGGTCCCGACGGGAAGCTCTCGATCCGCTTCTACATCCGCGCCGACGGCACCGTGGAGGGCGAGTCGGTGATCAAGACGTCCACGATCCCTCCCTACGACCACGCGGCGTTTCTCGGCATCGCGGAGGCGGCCCCGTTCCGCCCGCTCCCGAAAGAGCTGAACGAGTCGCGCGAGGGCGTGACGATCACGTTCCTCTACCTGCACTACCGCGCGGGAGAGAAGCCGCCGGAGCTTCCCGGCCGCTGAGCGCCGTCCCGCGCCGCATTGACCGGCGCCTCCGGCGAAAATCGAACGAGCCTGCGCCTTTTTGGCATTCCGCAGGCCGCACTTCCAATCTCTGGAATACTTTACCGTGGCATCGACGTTGCTGTTCAGGAAACCGGACGATCGGCGCCTCGCGCCGCTCGCCGGACGCAGCGAGGACGACTCGATGACACGACTCGATGAAATGAGGAGAAGGACGCAAGAATGAATGCCATTGCCAAACGCCAACTGTCGCTTTTCGCGCTGATCGCCGGCGCCGTGATCTTCGGCGTCGTGCTCGCGAGCTCGATGAACTGGACCCCGGTCACGTCCGCCCAGCACGTGACCAAGAGCACGACGGGTCACACCACCTCGATGACGCTTCCGTCGTTTGCGGAGATCGCCCAGGAAGCGCTTCCTTCGGTCGTGTCGATTACGTCGACCGACATCGTCAAGGGCCCGCGCCGCATGAGCGGCGGGTTCGGCGGCGGCGACGGCGGGAGCGGCGATCCGTTCCAGTTCTTCTTCGGGTTCCCGCATCCCGGGCAGGGAGACGATCAGCAGCAGGAGCACAAGGAAGAAGCCGGCGGCTCCGGCTTCATCCTCTCGGAGGACGGTTACATCCTCACGAACAACCACGTCGTCGAGAACGGACAGAAGATCGAGGTCAAGGTCGGCGACCAGCACACGTACAAGGCGAAGGTCGTCGGCACCGATCCCGCGACGGACATCGCGCTCTTGAAGATCGACGCGAAGGAGAAGCTCACGCCCATCGCGCTCGGCGACTCCGACAAGCTCCGGGTCGGCGACTGGGTGATGGCGATCGGCGACCCGTGGGCCTTCGACAAGACGGTCACCGTGGGCGTCGTCTCCGCGAAGGGCCGCCGCAACCTGACGCTCGACCCGAACGCGAACTCCTTCGAAAACTTCATCCAGACCGACGCCGCGATCAATTTCGGCAACTCCGGCGGACCGTTGATCGACGTCGAGGGGCAGGTCATCGGCATCAACACGGCGATCTACCGGCCCGCTCAGAACATCGGCTTCGCCGTTCCGATCAACACGGCGAAGGCGATTCTCGAGCAGCTGAAGACGAAGGGGAAGGTCACGCGCGGGTTCCTCGGCGTCAACATCCGGAACATCGACGAGGACAACATGCGCGCGTTCGGTCTCTCGACCATGAACGGGGCGCTCGTCGAGTCCATCGAGCCCGATTCGCCGGCCGAGAAGGCGGGCGTGCTCCACGGCGACGTCATCGTCAAAGTGGACGACCGCGAGGTCAAGGACACGCAGGACCTGATCAGCTACGTCTCGTCGAAGCCGCCGGGCTCGAAGGTGCGGCTGTCGGTCCTGCGCGAAGGCAAGACGCGCACGTTGACCGTCGACCTCGGCGAGCGCCGGGCGGAGGCTGCGGAGAACGCGGCGCCCCAGGACCACGAGAACGGCGGGTCTCGCGAGAAGATCGGCCTTTCGGTCCAGGACCTGACGGGGCAGGCGCGGCAGTACTACCGCATCGACCCGTCGGTCACCGGGGTCCTCGTGACGGGGGTCTCGGAGGTCTCCGCCGCGGCCGACGCCGGTTTGGCCGAGGGGGACGTGATCACCGAGGTGAACGGCCGCAAGGTCGGGACCGCCGCGGAGCTTTCGAAGATCGTCCGGGACTCGAAGAAGGGGGAGTACCTCCGTTTCTACGTCCGGCGCTTCCGGCCCCGGCCCGTCTCGTTCTTCGCGATCGTCAAGGTCGGCGAGTAAACGGGTGCCCCGCGTCCTGATCATCGACGACGACGCGTCGGTCCGCGACGCGATCAAGATGATCCTGGAGTACGACGGGTACGAGACCGTGTCCGCGCGCGACGCCGCGTCCGGGCTGGCGGAGCTGGAAGCTCGCCGGCCCGACGCCGTCCTCCTCGACATCAAGATGCCGGGGATGGACGGGATGGAGGCGCTCGACCGGATCCAGGAGATGGATTCGCCGCCGCCCGTCCTGATGATCTCGGGGCACGGCGACATCGCGACGGCCGTCGAGAGCACGAAGCGCGGAGCGGTGGACTTCCTGGAGAAGCCGCTCCAGCGGGAGCGGCTCCTCCTGTCCGTCGGCAACGCGCTCTCCCGCCGCCGCCTCGAGCGGGAGAACGTCTCGCTCAAGAAGCGCGTCGCGATGGAAGACGTCTTCGTGGGCGTGAGCCCCGCCGTGCAGGGGCTGCGGGAGCAGATCGCCCGCGCGGCGCCCTCGGACGCCACGGTCCTCATCACCGGAGAATCGGGGACGGGCAAGGAGCTGATCGCTTGCGAGATCCAGCGGCTCTCGAAGCTCGCGTCCGGGCCCTTCGTGACCGTCAACTGCGCCGCGATCCCGGAGGAGCTGATCGAGTCGGAGCTCTTCGGCCACGAGAAGGGCTCGTTCACGGGGGCGGTGCGGCGGCAGATCGGCAAGTTCGTCGAGGCCGACGGCGGCACGATCTTCCTCGACGAGATCGGCGACATGTCGGCCCGCGCGCAGGCCAAGGTGCTCCGCGTCCTCCAGGAGGGGGAAGTCGAGCCGGTCGGCCAGTCGAAGACGCAGCGCGTGAAAGTCCGCGTGATCGCGGCGACGAACAAGGAGCTGCCGGAGGAGATCCGGGCGGGCAAATTCCGGGAGGATCTCTACTTCCGCCTGAACGTCGTCCCGATCGCGATCCCGCCGCTGCGCGAACGGGCCGACGACGTGCCGGCGCTCGTCGCGCATTTCGCGGCGCTCTACGCCGAGCGCAACGGCCTCCGGGCCCGGCGCTTCGACGCCGGCGCCCTCGAGGTGCTGTCGCGCCGCTCCTGGCCGGGAAACGCGCGCGAGGTGAGGAACCTCGTCGACCGCGTGCTGATCATGACCGAGGCGGACCCGATCGGCGCCGCGGACCTCCCGCCCGACGCGCGCTTCTCCGCGCGCGACCTCGCCGAGCAGGGCTCGAAGATCGCCACACTCGCCGACTTCAAGGAGTTCACCGAGCGCGAATTCCTGGTCGCGAAGCTCCGCGAGAACAACTGGAACGTCTCGAAGACCTCCGAAGCGATCCAGACGCCGCGCTCGAACCTGTACAAGAAATTGGAGCACTACGGGCTCACCCGCGACTCCTCGGAATAGCAGGCGCGGCGATACCGTCGCGGGAGCTGGCTCGGGGACCGGGAGTGCGTGACGGGTTCGCGGCTCGTCGAACGAGCGACTCGACCGCGAACCCGCCACCCCCTTCGCCGACGCTCCCGCTCCCGCGGCGCAAGTCGTCTCGCGCAGTGATTGCGCGAGACTTCGTCGCGCCGCGACGGGTACCGCCCGTCGCTCGACCATCCTCCACTCTCGATCGCGCCATAGCTCATGAGAGCGGCGGGGGATCGGGCTCGCGCCTCGCTTCGCCTCGCCGCCGCAGGCTGAGCCGTCTCAGGGTGTCTTCCCGCACGTCTGGCTGCGCCTTGGACAAGACGCCCGGCAACGATCTCCCACGCGGAGTCTTCCGGCGTGGCGAGGCGCGAGCCCGGCGGGATGCGGGCGTCCGAGTAAGGCCGCGGGTCGTGGCGCACGCGCCCGCCCGGCTCGATGCATCGCCGCGCCGTTGTAGTATCGCCCGGTGAATTGGCGGCACGAACTCGACCAAACCGGAGCCTTGTTGACGGGCCACTTCCGGCTTTCGTCCGGACTCCACAGCGACCGCTATCTCCAGTGCGCGCTCATCCTGCAGTGGCCCGAGCGCGCGCGGCGGATCGGCGACGCGCTCGCCGACCTGCTCGGGTCGTTCTCTCCGTCGGTCGTCGTCGGACCCGCCCTCGGGGGCGTGATCATCGGCCACGAAACCGCGCGCGCCCTCGGGGTCCGCTGCGTCTTCACCGAGCGCAAGGACGGGTCGATGCAGCTCCGGCGCGGGTTCCGGTTCTCGAAGGGAGAGCCGGCCGTCGTGGTCGAGGACGTCTTCACGACGGGAAAATCGACGCGCGAGACGATCGCCGCCGTGGAACAGCAGGGGGCCCGCGTCGTCGCCGCGGGCTCGATCGTCGACCGCGGCCTGTCGCCGGACGCGCTCGTCGTCCCATGGCGCTCGCTGCTGGCGATCGACGCCCCTTCCTGGCCGGAAAACGCCTGTCCGCTGTGCGCCGAAGGCTTCCCGGTCGAGTCGCCGGGGAGCCGGCACCCGGCGGCATGAAGCGAGCGTGAAGGCCTGGTTGATGAAGCGCTCCTCGTCGATACCCGCCCCGCACTCCTCGCGGCCGGGAAGCTCGAAACTCGAATATCGAAGTCCGAAACAAGTTCGAAATTCGAATGCTCGAAACTGGACGGGAATTCGTAGACTCGACTCTTGGGCAGAAAGGACGTGATGATCGTGGCGTCCGCGAAAATTGGAGTCCGAACACTGGAAACCGGAGACGAGTTTCGGGTTTCGAGTTTCGATCATTCGTGCTTGTCTCGGATTTCGGAATTCGTGCTTCGAGCTTCGGTCTGACCATGGAGATCCGATCCGTCTGCGTCTACTGCGCCTCCTCGTCGACGGCCCCCGCGTGGCTCTTCGACGAGGTGAAGGCCTTCGGCGCCGGACTCGCCGGCCGGGGCTGGCGCCTCGTCTACGGCGGCGCGTCCGTCGGCGTGATGGGCGCGCTCGCGGACGCGGCGCTCGCGGCGGGGGGCACGGTCCTCGGCGTGATCCCGACCGCGCTCGTGGGCCGCGAGGTCGCGCACTCGAGCCTGACCGAGCTCAAGGTCGTCGACACGATGCACGACCGCAAGGCGGAAATGTTCAAGAGCGCCGACGCGTTCGTCGCGTTCCCCGGCGGGTTCGGGACGATGGAGGAGTTCTTCGAGATGCTCACGTGGAAGCAGATGGGCATCCACAGCAAGCCGATCGTCTTCGTGAACCTCCACGGCTACTACGATCCGCTGCTGGCGCAGTTCGAGCGCGCGATCGCCGACGGGATCGTCCGCAAGGAGCATCGCATCCTCTATTCGGTGGCGGACGACTCGGAGAAGGTCTTCGCCGTGCTGGAGGATGCGACGGTGCTCAACCGCGCGCCGGGGAAGTGGTACTAACCGTCGGCCGCGCGCCGCGCTCCGCTGGAACCGCGCGGCCTCCCGCATCGCGGACCTCCTCCCCTTGGTTACTGCGGGGAGACTTTCCGCGATGCGTCCTTCGCGGCTCGGGCAAGAGCCCTCGGCCGCTTCGGGGCCCGGAGACATCATGGGGACAAGCCGCGTCGATTCGCACCCATGACTACTCGCGCCTCGCCGCGCTTTCGGGTGGTTCTGAACTGAGTGAGCTTTCTCCCGGCGCGACGGAGGCGGGCGCGGCGACCTGTC
>DATFVB010000212.1 GCA_035260525.1 Thermoanaerobaculia bacterium | reverse complement strand
CCCGTCCGGCAGGGCTTCCGTGTGGACGCGCATCGCTCCGAAGTCGAGCGAGAACGCGCGGACCGCGCCGAGACCGGAGCGCGCGAACGCGCGCGCGAGATCCCGGAGATAGATTCCCTGATAGGCGCCGAGCACGCGGTGCGAATGCTCGTCTCCCGCGCGGTGCGACGCGACCACCGTCTCTCCTTCCGAGTCGAGGAGGACCGCCGCGAGGAGACCGGAGAGGGACGCGATGAGCGTGTCGAGGATCTGCTGGTAGATCACGCCCGGCTCACTCGGGAAGGGTCGCGCTCGATCCCTCTCCGAGGATGAGGCGCGCCCGCGCCGCCTGCGGAGAATCGGGAGCGAGCTCCGTGACCCGGCGCAGGTAGCGGATGCCGAGGTCCCGGTTGTCGAGCGCCAGCAGCCCCATGCCGACGTGGAGCATCGCGTCGAGGTTTTCCGCCCGGAGCTTCAGCGCCGCGAGGTAATCCTCCACCGCCCCCTTCTCGTTCTTCAAGGCCTCGCGGGCCTCGCCGCGCGCCATGAGCGCCTCGTACGAGTCGGGAACGAGGGCGAGCGCCCGCGTGAAGGCGTCCTCGGCTTCGGCCGGGATGCCGCGGCGCATCCGGGCGCGGCCGAGGTTGATGAGCGCCGACTGGCGGTCCGCGAGGCTCGGCGACTTGTACGCCTGGAGGAAATCCGCCTCCGCGCCCGCGTAGTCGCCGAGCTCCATCTTCGCGACACCGCGGTTGTTGAGGTACGACTCCTTGGGCGCGATCTTGAGCGCCCGGTCGAACTCGTCGCGCGCCTCCTTCGGCCGCCCGAGCATCAGGAGGGCGAGGCCGTGGCCGTCGCGCATCTCGGGATTGTCGGGATCGTCGACGAGGACCTGCCGGAACGCGTTCTCGGCCTCGTTGGCATTTCCCTGCTGGAGGAAAACCGTCGCCATCCGCTCGGTCAGGTAGAGCTCCGAGGAGGGCATCTTCTTCGGACCGGAGGAGCACCCCGAAAGGAGCGCGGTCCCCGCGGCCGCCGCGAGGAGAGCCCGCTTCACGCGACCGTCCGGACCGCCGCGGTCCCCGTGTCCCCGGTCGCGGGAAGGAGGTCCCCGTTCTGGTACGCCTTGACGAGCACGTCCGTGATCCGCTTGTCGAACCGGGTGCCCGCGAGGCTCTGGATCCGGTCGATCACGTACGTGATCGCCATCGCCTTCTGGTAAGGACGCGTCGTGGTCATCGCGTCGAAGGTGTCGGCGACGGACACGATCCGCGCCAGCAGCGGGATCTCCTCCCCCTTCAGGCCGTCGGGGTAGCCGCCCCCCTCCCACTTCTCGTGGTGGTGCTTCATGCCGGGGACGACGTCGGAGAGCTGCGGAATCGCCGACATGATCGCGGCGCCCTTGGCGGGGTGGGTCTTCATGACCTCGAACTCGTCGTCGGTCAGCGCCGTCGGCTTCCGCAGGATGCGGTCGTCGATCCCGATCTTCCCCACGTCGTGGAGCAGCGCCGAGAGCCGGACCTTCCGGACCTCCTCCGGCGCGAGATCCATCGCCCGGGCGATCGAGACGGCGTAGCGGGCGACGCGCTCCGAGTGGCCGCGGGTGTACGGGTCCTTGGCGTCGATCGCGGCCGCGAGCGCGCGGACGGAGTTGATGAACAGCTCGTGGTTCTCGCGCGCGGCCTTCTTCAGGTCCGTCATCGCGCGCTCGATCGATTCGCTCATCCGGTTGAACGAGGAGGAGAGGTCCGCGATCTCGGCCGCGCCGCGCACTTCGACGCGCTGCCCGTAGCGCCCTTCCGCGATGTCGTGGGCCTGCTCCGCGAGCGCGCGGATCGGCGACGCGAGCCGCATCGCCATGACGACGCCGACGCCGATCGCGAGACCGAGCGCCAGGAGGCTCCACAGGATCGTCTGGCGCGTCATCTCGTCGACCGACGCGAACGCCAGCCGCTGGTCGCGCTCGACGAGGACGGCCCAGTCTGGAGCGTCCACGGGGACGATCGAGCCGAGGAGCGCCTGCCCTCCGGAACGGTAGGCCCGCGTCAGCCGCGCCGGCGACTGCCGGTAATCCGCGACGAGGCTTCCCGCGGGCCGTGACGCGGGGCGGTTCTTCGACGACAGCAGGATGTTGCCGTCGCGGTCGAGGATCGCCACCGTGATTTCCTGGCGCGCTTCCTCCTCGATCTGCCGCTCGATCGGCTCCCAGGAGACGAGCCCTTCGACGACCCCGATGTTCTCCCCCGATTCGCCCGACACCGGCTCGGCGATCACGACCACCGACGTCGCGAATCCCTTCGCCTGCACGGGGTAGCCGGAATACCGCCCCCCCTCGCGCGCCTCGAGATAGCCGCGGCGGAACTCCTGGTCGATCGCGGCGGGAAGGCTCGGCGGTCCGATCGCCCCTCCCTGCCCTTCATGATCGATGACCCGGAGCGCGAGGAACGTCGAGCGTCCCTTGACGAAATCGGGGAGGATGCCCGAGGCCGCCGCCGTCGAGAACGGGTTCTTCCCCGACAGGGCCTGCGAGAACTTCATCGTGTCGGCCAGGGTGTCGAGCTGCTCCTCGCTCGAACGGTAGAAGGCGGAGATCGAGTCGGCGATCGCGGCCGCCGAACGGGCGGTGTACTTCTTCTCCATCGTCTCGAGGCTCTCGCGGTTGCGCGCGATGAGCACCCGGTCCGTCACGAGGAGCGGCGTCAGGGACACCACGGCCAGGGCCGCCACGAGAAGCGCGAACAGACGGATCCGGGGCCGGAGAGAGGTGTCCAACAGGAGGATTATAGAGCGTTTACGACCCGGCGGGGGATCGACCGCCGCCCGCGCCGGCCACGGCCGCTTCGAGGCCCTTTCGCCATTCGTCCGGCGAAACTATCCGGACGACGGGCCGCCCCCAGTCCGCCAGCAGCACGCCCGAAAGCCCGCCGGCGGCCGACTTCTTGTCCCGGAGCATGGCGTCTTCGAGGTCGGACGACCAGGCGGGCGCGGAACGGCCCGCGAAACCGAGGAGCTCCGAAGCGAGCGCCGCGGCGTCCTCGCGCGGGAATCCCTCCCCCTCGCCGGAGAGGCGAAGCGCGGCGGCCATGCCGACGGCGACCGCCTCGCCGTGCGACCATTCCCGGTAGCCTCCGGCGGCCTCGATCGCGTGGCCGAGCGTATGGCCGAAGTTGAGCACGCGCCGCTCCCCCGCCTCGCGCGGATCGCGGCCGACGATCGCGCGCTTGACGCGGATCGCCTCCTCGAGAAACGCGTCGACCGACCGATCCGAGGAGATCGCCTCGAGCCTTTCCGCCATCGCCTTCGCCGGCCCGGCGCTGCCGACGAGGAGCGCCTTGAAGATCTCGACGATTCCCTCGCGGAACCGGCGCGCCGGAAGGGTGTCGAGGAGGTCGGGGTCGACGAGCACGCCCGAAGGCGCGTGGAAGGCGCCGATCAGGTTCTTCCCCCGCGGGTGGTCGACCGCAGTCTTCCCGCCGATCGCCGCGTCGGCCATCCCGACGAGCGTCGTCGGGACGGCGTACCAGGCGATCCCGCGCAGGAGGAGCGCCGCCGCGAGCCCGGCGACGTCGGTCAGCGTCCCCCCGCCCATCGCGACGACGGCGTCGTCGCGCCGCACGCCCGCCGCGATCGCGGCGTCGAGGATCCTCTCGAGGGTCCCGAGGGTCTTCGCGCTCTCGCCGTCGTCGACCGCGATCTCGACGACCTCGCGTCCCGACAGCGCGCGGCGTGCCGCCGCGCCGTGGAGCGCCGCGACCGCCGCCGAAGTGACGAGGAGGACCCGTCCGGGCGGGAAGGAGAACGCGGACGTCAGCTCAGAAAGCGTTCCGCGGCCGAACCGGACCGGGCCCGCGCCGTCCATCCCGTCACTTCAGCGCGAGGCCGAGCTCGGCGAGCTGGGCCGGGCTGACCGGAGACGGCGACTCGGTCATCAGGCACGCGCCGGACGCCGTCTTCGGGAACGCGATCACGTCCCGGATCGACGACGCGCCGGCCGCCAGCATGCAGATGCGGTCCACGCCGAGCGCGATGCCGCCGTGCGGCGGGGCGCCGAAGCGGAAAGCGTCGAGGAGGAACCCGAACTTCGCCCGGGCCTCCTCTTCGCCGATCCCGAGCAGCCGGAACATCCTCGACTGGACGTCGGCGCGGTGGATGCGGATCGACCCGCCGCCGAGCTCCGTCCCGTTCAGGACGACGTCGTACGCGCGGGCGCGCACCCGCCCCGGGTCGCTCTCGAGGATCGCCAGGTCCTCCTCGCGGGGCGAGGTGAACGGGTGGTGCATCGCGAACCACCGGTTCTCGCGCTCGTCCCACTCGACGAGCGGGAAGTCGGTCACCCAGCAGAACGCGAATTTCGAGTCGTCGATCATCCCGCGGTCGCGCGCGACCGCGACGCGCAGGTTCGCGAGCGCGTCGGCGGCCTTCTTCTTCGCGCCCGCGACGACGAGGCCGAGGTCTCCCTCGGCCAGCCCGAGCGCCTCCGCGATCCGGTCGAGCGCTCCGGGAGCGAGCGCCTTCTTCGCCGGGCTCGCGAGCTCGCCGGCGGCGCGGCGGATCCAGACGAGGCCGCCCGCGCCGAACGTCTTCGCGACGTCGGCCCATTCGTCGAGCTTCTTGCGCGACGCGTCGGATCCCCCCGGGACCCGGAGGCCGCGGACCCACCCCTTCTCTGCGAAGGCGCGCTCGAAGGGGACGAAGCCCGAGCCCTCCGCGGCCGCGGCGAGGTCGACGAGCTCCATCCCGAAGCGCAGGTCGGGGCGATCGATCCCGAACCGCTCGATCGCCTCGTCGTACGTCAGCCGCGGGAACGGGGGCGCGCACGGGACCCCGGCCGCCCCGAACATCTCGGGAAAGAGCGCCTCGATGAGCTCGAAGACCCGCTCGGGAGTGGCGAACGCCATCTCGACGTCGATCTGCGTGAACTCCGGCTGCCGGTCCGCGCGCAGGTCCTCGTCGCGGAAGCACCGCGCGATCTGGTAATAGCGGTCGAAGCCCGCCACCATCAGGAGCTGCTTGAAGAGCTGCGGCGACTGCGGGAGCGCGTAGAACTCTCCGGGGCGGTTGCGCGCCGGCACGAGGAAGTCGCGCGCCCCTTCGGGCGTCGACTTCGTGAGGATCGGCGTCTCGACCTCGAGGAACCCGCGCTCGTGCAGGACCTTCCGCGCGCGGAAGGTCATCTCGTCGCGCAGGAGGAAATTCTTCGCGATCACGGGGCGGCGCAGGTCGAGGTACCGGTACTTCAGCCGCAGGTCCTCCGACGCGTTCACGCGGTCCTCGATCGCGAAGGGCGGGACGTCCGAGCGGTTGAGCACGGTCACCGTGCGGGCGACGACCTCGATCTCCCCTGTCGCCATCGCGGGATTCTCCTGGCCGGCCGCGCGCCGGGCGACCGAGCCCCGGATCTCGACGACGTCCTCCGCGCGCAGCGTCTTCGCCTCGGCGACGAGCGCCCGGTCCGCGTTCTCGTCGAAGAGCACCTGGACGACTCCCGACCGGTCGCGCAGCGTCACGAACACGAGCTCCCCGAAATCGCGGCGGTGCGCGACCCAGCCCTGGAGGAGGACGTCGCGCCCGGCGTCGCCGGCGGCGAGCCGGCCCGCCTCGGCGCGGGTCATCGGGCGATCTCCGCGAGCGCGACCGTCTTCTGCTCGCGCGTCTTCAGGTTCTTCATCGTCACCGTCCCGTCGCGCGCCTCGTCCGGCCCGACGATCGCCGCCTCGTCGAAGCCGAGCTCGGCGGCCGCCGCGAGCCCCTTCTTGACGCCGCGCCCGGAGAGGTCGCACTCGACGGGCGCATCCCGGCGCAGGCGGCGCGCGACCGAGAGCGCGTAGCCCTCCTGCTCCGGCGCGAGCGGGATGACGCGCACGCGCCCCGCCGCCGGCGCCGCGGCCAGCGGCATCACGTCCACGAGGCGATCCTCGCCGATGGCGAAGCCGACGGCCGGGAGCGGCGGGCCGCCGAGATCGGCGACGAGGCCGTCGTATCGGCCGCCCCCCAGGATCGCGTCCTGCGCGCCGAGGTTCGACGAGGTGACCTCGAACACCGTTTTCGTGTAGTAATCGAGCCCCCGCACGAGCTTCGGGTCCTCGACGAAGGGAATCCCGGCCGCGCGGAGGAGCTCCATGACGGCGGCGTGGTGCCGCCGCGACTCGGCGTCGAGGTGGTCGATCGCGCGGGGCGCCCCCTCGAGGATCGCCGCGGTCGCCGGGTCCTTCGAGTCGAAGAGCCGCAGCGGGTTCTCGGCGAGCCGCCGGCGGTCGTCCTCGCCGAGCCGCTCCGCGTGGCCGCCGGCGTACGCGCGCAGGGCGGCCGAGAACGCCTCCCTTCCCTCGCCGCCCGGCACGGCGTTCAACGACACGGAGAGCCCCCGGAATCCGAGCGCCTCGAGGAAGTCGAAGAGCATGACGAGCACTTCCGCGTCGGCGGCGGGACCGGGCGCGCCGAAGAGCTCCGCGCCGATCTGCCGGAACTCGCGGTAGCGTCCCTTCTGCGGCCGCTCGTACCGGAACTGCGGGCCGGCGTACCAGAGCCGCAGCGGCATCGGCCCCTGATCGAGCCGGTTCTCGACCACGGCGCGCACGACCCCCGCGGTATTCTCCGGGCGGAGCGTCAGGGAGCGGCCGCCGCGGTCCGTGAACGTGTACATCTCCTTGTGGACGATGTCGGTCGCTTCGCCGACCGAGCGCGTGAAGAGGTCGGTCGATTCGAGCTCGGGCGTCCGAATCTCGCCGTAGCCGTACGACCCGAAGACGCGGCGCGCCGCCTCTTCCGCCGCGCCGAACCGCAGCGTGTCGGCGGGGAGCAGGTCCCGCGTCCCCTTGACCCGGGCGATCTTCATCGCGCCCACTTCCCGTCGACGCGGAAGTACTCTTCCTTGTAGCCCAGATAGTGGTCGTGGTAATGCTTCAGGTCTTCGACTTCCGCGTCCGTCAGCGCGCGCACGAGCTTCGCGGGACTCCCGAGCCAGAGCGTCCGCGGCGGCACTTTCGTGCGCGGTGTGACGAGCGCGCCGGCACCGATCAACGCCGACTCCCCGACGTCGGCGCCGTCCATGACGGTCGCGCGGATTCCCACGAGCGCCCCGCGCCGGATCGTCGCGCCGTGGACGACCGCCGCATGGCCGAGCGTGACTTCCTCCTCCAGGATCGTCGGGTGCGTCTTCTGAGTGACGTGGAGGACGGAGTTGTCCTGGATGTTCGAGCGCGCCCCGACGCGGATGAAATGGCAGTCGCCGCGCACGACCGCGCCGTACCAGACGCTCACGTCGTCGCCGAGCACGACGTCGCCGATCACGGCGGCGGTCTCCGCGAGGTACACCCGCTCCCCGAGGACCGGCGTCATGCCGGCGTATGTTCTGACGATTCCCACCGCGGCCTCCGAAGAAAAGACCGGAAAACGAGGAATTCTATCGTGTTTCCGGCCAGGGGAAAGCGCCGGCCCGCAGCACCCGCGGCGGCTCGACGCGGGCGTCGACGACGGTCGAGGGAAGGCCGCCGGGGGTGTCCCCGCCGTCGACGAGCCAGTCGATCGCGCGGCCGAGCGCCTCTTCGACGACGGCGGCCGTGGAAGCCGGCGGCTCGCCGGAGCGATTGGCGGACGTGCCCGTGAGCGGTCCGGTCCGCTCGAGCAGCCGCCGCAGCGCCGGGTGCGCGGGGACGCGGACGGCGAGCGAGAGGCCCCCGGACGTGCAGGGCAGCGGCTCGCGCAGCGCGAAGACGGCGGTGAGCGGCGCGGGCCAGAGCGCCGCGATGCGCGAGATCGTCCCGGGCGCGGCGGAGACGCCGAGCCCTCCCAGATCCGCGGCCGACGCGGCGAGCACGGGAAGCGCTTTCTCCGCGTCCCTCCCCTTGACGGCGAAGACCCGCGCGCACCCCTCGGGGCTCCGCGGGTCCGCGGCGAGGCCGTAGAACGTCTCCGTCGGAAGCGCCGCGACGCCGCCGCGCCGGAGGTCTCCGGCGAGCTCGGCGAGGAGCTCGGGCCGGGCGAGGAGGTCGTCGAGCCGGACGCGCCGCACGTCAGCGCCCGACGTACTTCGCGTAGAGGCTCCTCGCCCGGTCGAAGTCCTCCGTCCCCCGGACGACGCAGCGGCCGTCGGAGAAGAGGGTCAGCACGACGCCTTCGGCGGGGAACGACAGGACGTTCGCCGAGCGCTGAACGGGGAAGCCGGAAAGCGCGCGCTCGAGCCGGTCGAAATCGGGGCGCTCCCGCCCCGCGGGCGCGACCTGGACCGCGTTGCGGCCGCAGAGCCGGACGACCTCCGTCGCCCCCTCTCCTTCGAGCGCGGGGTACCGGCGGCCCGAGCAGGCGTCGCATCCTTCGCGGGGGCGCGCCTGCGCGAACGCGCGAACGGGGCGGACGTCCCCCTCCCAGATCGAGAACGTGAGGACGCCGCGCGACGGCCTCTTCCCCACGGCGATCCGCAGCACCTCGCTCATCGCGAGCGACGCGACGAGCGGCGGGAGCGAGGGAACGATCCCCTCCGTGTCGCAGGTCGGGGACGAGCCGGCCGGCGGGAGCGCGCCGAGGTAACAGCGCAGGCACGGCCAGTCGGGCGAAGGCATCGAAACGGAGACGAGCCCGTCGGAACCGACCGCCGCCGCGTAGACCGTCGGAACGCCCCTCTTCTTGCCGAAATCGGAGACGAGGAGGCGCGTCTCGAAGTTGTCGCACCCGTCGAGCAGGACGTCGTGGCCTGCGAGCAGCGCGTCCGCGTTCCGGAACCCGAGGTCGGCAACCTCGGAGCGAAGCTCGACGCCCGGGTCGATCCGCGCGAGCCGCCGCGCGGCCGCCTCGGCCTTGGGAGCGGAAGCCCGCGCGTCCTCCGCGTCGAAGAGAAATTGCCGCTGCAGGTTCGACTCCTCGACGACGTCGCGGTCGATCAGCGTGACGCGGCCGAAACCCGCCCGCGCCGCGATCTCCGCGGCGACGCTGCCGACCGCGCCGATGCCGACGATTGCGACCGACGTTTCCCCGATCCGGCGCTGCCCCTCCGCGCCGATCCCGGCGAAGCGCTCCGAGCGCGAGTGGCGGGACTCGCTCATCGGGCCGCCAGCAGCGCGCGCGCGTGCGCGCGGGCGGTCGGAGTGACCGTCGCGCCGGCGAGCATCCGCGCGATCTCTTCGACCCGCTCGTCTCCCGTGAGCTCCTCGACCGCGGCCCGCGTCCTCCCGCCGGACACCCGCTTGACGGCGCGCAGGTGCCGCCCCGCGCGCGCGGCGATCTGCGGCACGTGGGTCACGCAGAGGACCTGGTCCGTGTCCGCGAGCGACGAGAGCTTGCGGGCCACGACCTCGGCGATCCGCCCGCCGATCCCCGCGTCCACCTCGTCGAAGACGAGCGTGCGCCCCTGCGCGCGGCGTCCCCGCGACGCGAGGAGCGCCGACTCGATCGCGAGCTGGACCCGCGAGAGCTCGCCCCCCGACGCGATCTTCGCGAGCGGCCGCTCGGGCTCCCCCGGGTTTCCCGAGAAGAGGATCTCGCCCCGGTCGCGGCCGCGCGGGGAGACGCGCTCGTCGGCTTCCGAGAGCTCCACCCGGAACTTCGCCTTCTCCATGGCGAGCTCCGCGAGGTGCTTCTGGACCGCGGCGGAGAGCTTCCGGGCCGATTCGCGGCGGGCCGCCGTGAGCGACCGTGCCGCCGCGTCGTAGGCGGCGCGGAGCGACTCGCTCCGTTTCTCGAGATCCTCGAGCGCGTCGTCCAGATGGAGAAGGACCTCGCGCTCGGCGGCGGCCTTCCCCCGCCATCCGAGGATCTCGGCGACCCCGGCGCCGTACTTCTTCTTGAGCCGCTGGAGCTTCGCGAGCCGATCCTCGGCCTCGGCGAGCCGCTCGGGGTCCGCCTCGACGCGCGCGGCCGCGCCGGCGACCTGCCCCGCGATGTCGGCGGTTCGCGCCTTGATCTCGGCGATCTCCGCCTCGACCGCCGCGAAGGAGCCGTCGATCCGGACGAGCTCCGCCGCCGCGCGGTGGGCCTCGCCGACGCGGTCGAGCGCCGAGCCCTCGTCCTCGGACAGAGCGGCCGCCGCCGCTTCCCCGAGCTGCCGGACGCGGTCGGCGTGGAGAAGGAGGTTGCGCTCGCTCGCGAGCGCCTCCTCGTCGAGCCCCTCGAGCTTCGCGCCGTCGATCTCCCCGATCTCGTACCCGAGGAGGTCCAGGCGCCGGTCGCGCTCGCGGCGGGATTCGGAGAGCTCCTCGCGGCGCGTCTCGGCTTCGCGGAGCTCCCGGGCGAATCCCGCGACCGCGTCCGCCTCGCGCTCGAGGCCGCCGAAGGCGTCGACGAGGTCGATCGCGCTCTCCGCCTCGAGCAGCCGGCGCTCCCCACCCTGCCCGTGGATCGCGATCAGCCGCTCGCCGATCCGCGCCAGGGTCTTCGCGGCCACGGCCTCGTCGTCGACGAACGCGCGCCCCTTTCCATCCGCGCCGATCTCCCGTCGGACCACGATCTCCCCGTCGATCGGCGCGATCCCCGCGTCCTCGAGCGTGCGTAGGAGGCCGTCGACGCCGTCGAAGCGCGCGGAGACCGTGAGACGGTCGGCGTCGTGGCGGAGCAGGTCGGCCGACGCCCGGCCGCCGGAGACGAGCGTCAGCGCATCGACCAGGATCGACTTGCCGGCTCCCGTCTCGCCGGTGATCGCGGTGAATCCTTCGCCGAGCTCGAGCGTGACGTCTTCGACGATCGCGAGGTTCTTGATCGACAGGTCGCGCAGCACGCGACGATCTTATCGTTGAGGCATCTTAGGCCTCGGGTGGGCGGCGCCTACGGATTGATTCCTTCGGTCATCAGCACGCCGCACTCCGAGGTGATCGTTGCCATTTCTCCCCACAGCGCGCCATCGCCGGAAATCTTCGTCACACGGACTTGACCGTCCTCCAGCTCCGTGATGCCGAGGTAGCCGAGCACATCGACGAGGTAGATGTTCGCGCCAAATCCCAGTTCAGGCACGAGCGTATTCTCGAAGGTGCCGCTCGCCAAGAGCATACCGGTTGACGACAATACATCGATGCGAATTGAGAATGGTGGGTTGGTCCCGTCTGGCGCAATCACGCCGACGCCGATATTGGAGTGTGTGATGCTCGTGCGCGACGCCGCGGGAAAGGAGAGAACCGAC
>DATFVB010000211.1 GCA_035260525.1 Thermoanaerobaculia bacterium | reverse complement strand
CGGCAAGGGGAACCTGGGGCGCGCCTTCCTTCTCGAGGCCCGCGATCATCGCCGGCTGCGTCGAGAAGACCCCCGCCACGTCGGCCTCGTTGGCTTTCGTCGTCCGGAGCAGCTTTCCATCCGAGCCGATCGCCACGACGTCTCCCGGCTCGAGCCCGGATTCCGACGGAAGGCGGTCGGCGAAGTCATTGCTGTTGCCGTTGAACGAGGCCGCGGTGACGGCGCCGGCCGAATTGACGGCGAATTGAGGGCTGACGGACCCCCCGCCAAAGCCCTTGATGAGCCATCCGCCAGAGTTGCCATTGCCGAGGACCATCGCCGAGTCGGTGCTGTTGTTGGTCGCGTAAATGGCGATTCCATTGCCCTGCGCCCGCAGCGCGGAGCCGTCCAACCCGGTTCCTCCCGATTGCGCCACGACGCCAAACCCCGTGACCGAGTCTCCGAGAACTCCCACGACGCTGCCATCGCCCGAACCTTCCACTCCCGCCCCGCCACCGGAGCTCGCCAGATTCCAGCCGAACACGCCATCGCCCGAGCCCGCGTGCGTGTATCCCACAACGCCCTCGGCCTTGTCGCTGACGCCGACCACGCCGTCGTCGTTGTCACTCTGCCCCCAAACGCCCACGTGCGTCGCGGAATTGCCCAGGACTCCTGCGGGGTTGGGGGCGTTACTGAGGCTGCTCGGACTTCCGAGATTGCCTACGATCGAAAACCCCGAGGTGTTCTGATTGGTGACTTGGAAAGCCGGGGAGGAAACTGATGTGCTGCCTGTGAACGGCAGCGTCAGTCCGCCACCGCCGCCGGAGGCCGCGATCGTGATCGTCGATCCCGACGGCGTGAGCGTGACGTTCGAACCGGCGGCGAGCGTGACGGTATCGTGCAATCCGTTCAGAGACCGGACGACCTGGCCGTTCGCAATCGCCAGCGGCGAAGACCCCGTCCCGGCGCCGGCCAGGCTGGAATCGTGCGTCACCGAAGTCAGGCCACTTCCGCCCCCTCCCGTGTAGGCGATCGAGATCGCGTTCCCCGACGGCGTGATCGAGATTCCCGATCCGGGCGTGAGTTTCAAAGCACCCGTCAACCCGTTCAGGCTTGTTACCCCCGCGCCGGTTCCCCCATTTCCGAGCAGATCGTCCCGGAAGCTCATCTCGAAGCCGGAGGAATCCTGAGACTCGTTGGCCACCTGCGCACCGGCGATCAGGACCGAACCCGTCCCGGACGTCACCGTCGCCGTCATCCGGGCGTTCGTCGTGTGAATGCCGGTGACGACGTCTCCCACTCCCGGCTGGATCTGCTCGTAGGGGCCGAGCGGAAAGGCCCTCTGGCCGAGCAAGGCACCAGCGCCGTCGAAGACCTGGACGTTGACGGTCGGCGATCCTCCCCCTGTCTCGACGAGTGCGAAGTTGTACCGGAAGTCTTCCGACCCGCCCTGGTTGATCCCCTGTATCGACGCGGACTGTCCCGCCGAGATCGAGAAGCTCCTCGGCACGCCGGCGAAGAAAAGCCCCTCCGTTTTGCCCAGATCGTCTCCCGCCGCCTGGTTGTAGATTCGCTCGGCGACGAGGATCGCGCCGTCCGAGACGATCCGAGCCGCTCCGAGGGCGTTGGTCAGGCCGAGCTTCGTTTCGACGACGTTCTCGTAGACTTTCGTCTCTCCCGGGGAGAGCGTGTCGGTGAACTTCGCGGGGTTGGGGTTGGGCTGTCCCGCCTTCAGGAAGTCGAACGTGAAGTGAACGGGGGCGCCCGTCAGGTTCGTCGTCCAGACGGTCGTGTAGAACTCCGCGCCGTCCTTCCCGGGGACCCTCCCCACCGCCGGCAGGAACGTCTCGGTCGTTTGAAATCCTGCCTCGACGGCAACGGCCGTCAACAGGACGGCGATCGCAAGAAAAGATCTCCCGATTCCCGATGCCCTCTTCATAACCACCCTCTCCTTCCTCCTTCGTTCCCCGACGAACGTCATCGGGGGCCCTTTACTCTTCGTCCGCGACACCAGCCGAGCCGCGAAGCGCATCCACGGCCGGCAGATTTCTCCAGTCCCCTTGCTTGTTCCTCCTCGGCCCAGATTCAGGATCTGTCGACCGAGCTCGAGCTCGCTCACGACAACATCCGGCTTCCGAGCGCGATCCACGCCGGCGTCTGAACGAAGTGAAACGCGATGTGAAATGCCGCGAAGATCACCAGAGCGCCCCAGCCGAGCGCCGGATGCAGCCGGCGATGGCGGAGCGTGTCGATCGCCAGGCAGAGAAGAACGAATCCGTCGAGCCCGCGGAGGATCAGGAGATTCGTCATGAAGTGAACCGGAAGACGCGCGAGCGCGTCCGGAAGCATGCAGGCGATCGTCAAGAGCATCAGCCGCTTGTGATAGTCGGTGCGGCGGCGCAGCCGGACCGCGAGGCCGACCAGACCGGCGAACAGCACCATCTGAACCAGGTCGAGGCTCGTGATCACGATCTGCGAGCCGGCAAAAGCGGTGTGGTTGCGGACTTCGCGCGCGGCGGCATGGAGTGTCGTTACGGAGCCGAAGACCACGACCAGTCCCGCCCACACGGCGCCGAACACGCCCACCCGCCGATGCCACCGGACCTTGTGGGCCACGATGAGGCCCGATTGGACGACGAGCAGAACGACCCACCCGGTCATCACCGCGCCGTGGACATGGAGCAAGAGCGGCAACGACGGCGTGTGGAAGAACGGCTTCAGGTAAAACGTGCGCGCGAACGTCCACAAGACCAGGGCCAGGAAGGCGACGCTGGCGCCGAGGTAGAACCGGCGTTCGAACCGGCGGTCGGAGCCGACGACGGCTCCCCCCGGCCGGGCGGCTCCGAAGACGCGTGTCCCGCAATTCGAGCAGAAGGTCTCGTTTCCCACCTGCGGGAAGCCGCAACTCGGGCACGTGCTCATCGGAGCCTCCCCTCCCTCGACCTTTCGAAGTCCTCTCCGAAATTCACGGCCCTCGGAACAAGAAACGAACGGATCGTCGGAGGGGAAGGTTTCCGTTCGATCAGAGGCAGGTTTCGGGCGAAATACACGCCGGCGGCGCCGGCAATGCCGGGCAGGAAAAGCGCGGCGACAATCGCGATGATGGTCTCGATGCGGCGCTCCCCCGGACTCTCGGCGTCTCGGGGGATCCCGCCGGCTTCGAAGATGCGGCTCTTGCGATTCGCACGGAAGGCTTCGAGCGAAGCGTGAACGTACGCGCTGAACATCGGTCCCCCCTTCCCTTGCCGGGCACGATGGCCTCTGTGGAATAATTCGTCTTGGGAGTTTCCATAGGTTCTCGCTGGATTTTTTCTGGCCCGCAAAATGGGTGAAGCAGATAAGTTGAATGTTTCCAATGGCCTCTACGAATTCGGCCCGTTTCGGCTGGAGGCGCGCGAGCGCCGCCTTCTGAACGGCGGGAAATCGATTGCTCTTCAGCCCAAGGTCTTCGACACGCTCCGGCTCCTCGTCGAAAACGCCGGGCACGTCGTGACGAAGGGTGAGCTGATGGCGGCCCTGTGGCCGGGAACCGCCGTCGAGGAGGGCAACCTCACCAAGAACATCTGGCTCATTCGAAGAGCGCTCGGCGAAGCGGAAGGAGAAAATCGCTATATCGAGACCGTTCCGAAGGCCGGATACCGATTCGTCGCATCGGTGCGCCGGATCGCGGAATCTCCTCCTCCGGCCGCGGCCCCGACGTCGCCGAAGCCGTCTCTCGTGGATCGAGAAACGACTCCGGCGCCGATCGTCGCGCTCGAGAGGAAGAGCCGGCGCGGGCGCGCGATCGCCGCGGCGGCGATTCTGGCGGTAGTCCTCGTTCCAGCGATCTTCTGGATGAAAAATCGGAGCGCGGGCGCTCGGCGGAAATCCTCCACACGGATTGCCACGGCCGCCGTCCCAGTCCGCCGGTCGGTCGCCGTGCTCGGGTTCAAGAACCTCTCCGGCCGATCCGACGCCGAGTGGCTCTCGACGGCGGTCTCCGAGATGATGTCGGCCGAGCTTGCTGCCGGAGAGCGTCTGAGGCTCGTCCCGATGGAGAACGTCGTGCGGATCGCGGGCGCACGTTTCCCGACCTCGCCCGGGACGCTTTCGCGCGAAAGTCTCTCGAAGCTGCGGACGAGTCTCGGCGCCGACTTCGTCCTTTCCGGCTCCTACGTCGCGATTTCCTCGACCCCCGGGGAGGCGGTTCGATTCGACATGGTTCTCCAGGATGCCTCGACCGGCGAGTCTCTTGCCACGGTGACGGAAACGGGAAATGAAAGCGATCTCTTCAAGCTCGTGGCCTCGGCCGGCGACAGCCTTCGATCGCGGCTCGGCCTCGAGGCAACGTCTTCTTCACAATCCGGCAGCATCGCCGCTTCACTTCCGAAGGATCGAGAGGCCGCGCGTCTCTACGCGTCCGGGCTCGCGAAGCTCCGGGCATTCGACGCCCTCGCCGCGCAGCCGCTCCTCGAGGCCTCGATCCGGGCCGAGCCGGACTTCGGGCCGGCTCACGAGACCCTCTCGGAGACCTGGTCGGCTCTGGGGTACGACGAGAACGCGCGCAGGGAGGCGGAGAAATCCTTTCGGCTCGCGAGCGGATCGCCGGCGGCCCGTACCGCGGCGGAGGCGCGTCTCGCCGAGACCCGCAAGGAGTGGTCTCGCGCCGAGAGTCTGGACGCCTCGATCCTCCGCTCGCACCCCGACGATCTGGAAGCCGGCCTTCGGCTCGTCTCGGTGCAGGTGGCGGGGGGCCGCGCCCGGGAGGCGCTCGGGACGCTGTCCTCGCTCGCCTCGCTGCCGGCGCCGACACGCGACGACCCCCGGATCGACCTCGCGCGGGCCGACGCCTTCGACGCTTTCTCGAAATGGCGGGACGAGCTCTCGGCGGCCGAGTCGGCGGCGACGAAGGCCCGGCGGAACGGTTCGGCGCTCCTGCTCGCCGAGAGCCGGCTCCGGGAGGCGGCGGCTCTCAGGAGTCTCGGCGACACGGCTCGGGGTCGGCGAGCTTACGAGACGGCGGCGGAGCTGTTTCGGAGCGCCGGAGACAGCAACGGCGAAGCCGAGGCGTTGATCGGAATCGCCAACGCGACCAGTGACGAAGGAAAATACGACGATGCGCAAACCCTCTGGCGGCGGGCGGAGGCGACCTTCGTGCGGACCGGCAACCGAAAGGGCGAAGCGCACGCTCTGAGCGACCTTGCGATCATCGACTGGCTTCGGGGCGACGTCGACTCCACGCTCAACGAGGGTCGTCAGATTCTCGCGATCTATCGCGAGATCGCCGACCAGCGGGGAATCGTGTGGGGTCTGACGGCCACCGGCAACGTCCTGGCGGATCAGGGTCAGTTCGAACGTGCGCTCGCGCTCCAGGAAGAGGGCGTGTCAATCAGCCGAAGAATCGACGACGATGGAGATCTCGCCTACGGCCTCGCCTCTCTCGCGGACACGTTTCTGGCGCAGGGGCGTCTCGACGAAGCGCGCAGGAATTACGAGAGCGCGCTCGCGCTGTCGAAAAAACTCGGGGACCCCGACGCCGAAGCGACGCACGAGAACGACCTCGGAAACGTGTTTTTCGACGAAGGCGACCTTTCGCAGGCGGAGACCCATTATCAGAAAGCCCTCGCCGGAAGACGCAAGTTGGGGATCAAAGACAAGGCGGCGGAATCGCAGATGCTGATCGCGACTCTCCGCGACGCCGAAGGGCGCTACGCGGAGGCCGCGCCGCTCGCGGCAGAGGCGGCCCGGGTTTTCGCAAATTTGCGGCAAACCGGCAACGGAGCGAATGCGCTCGCCGAAGAGGCGCGGGCGGATCTGGGTTTGGGCAGGGCCTCCCAAGCCCGGTCACTCTGCGAGAAGGCTCGAACCCTGTTGAAAGACAACCACCAGAACGGCGCGAATCTTGCCGTTCTCCTGGAGGCCGTTCGAGTCGAAACCGAGGCGCGGGACCTGGGCGCGGCGCGGAGGCTCTCTGCGGAATTCCAGGATCGAGCCGGAAAGTCCGGATGGCTCTTCTACATTCTCGAGGCTCGCCGCGCCGGCGCGGAGATCGAAATCCTCGCCGGAAGAAAGCAGGAGGGCTACCGGCAGCTCCGGATTCTCGCGAAGGAATCCCGCGACAGGGGCTTCGGCCTCGTCGCTGCCGAGGCGCAGAATCTCAACGATTCGTCCCGATAGGCCGATCCGACGCCGGCGGTTTTCTTGTATTACTGAATGCGCGGGAAGAAAGCGGCCAGATGCGAGCGCCGACGGCGTGGCCAGCCGAGAGCCCGCCGGGGCATTCCGGGGCCGCGGCGTACCGGGGAGTACGTTGCGGCCGCGGGTGGGCCGTTCGCGCACGGAGGGCTCGATGGATGGTCCGCGCCAGCCGAACCTCGGCGGCGAAGACCACTTCAGTTGACCGAACGACGAGGCGCGGTGAGGCGCGAGGCCGACGGGATGCGGGTCGCCGGTCGTCGCCTAAGGCGTACCGGCGAGCGTACGTCGTGGCGGCGGCCGGCGGCACGCGCCCGTCCGCCTCGATGCATCGCCGCGCCCGCGAGAATTCAATGTGTGAGCGGCCCGGAGCCGCTCACACATTGAATTTGAACAGCATCACGTCGCCGTCCTGCACCACGTACTCCTTCCCCTCCTGCCGGACGATCCCTTTTTCGCGCGCGGCCGCCATCGATCCGGTGTCGATCAGGTCCTTGTACGCGACCGTCTCCGCGCGAATGAACCCGCGCTCGAAGTCGGAGTGGATCACGCCGGCCGCCCTGGGGGCGGTGTCCCCCTGGTGGATCGTCCACGCGCGGACCTCCTTCTCGCCGGCCGTCAGGAACGTTCGAAGGCCGAGCAGGTGATACGTCGCTCGGATCAGCCGCCCGACACCCGACTCCAGGACGCCGAGGGACTTCAAGTACTCGGCCGCCTCCGCGTCGGAGAGCTCGGAGAGCTCCGCCTCGATCTGCGCGGAGATGACGATCGCCTCGCTCCCGGCGTGCCGCTCCGCGAATTCCATGACCGCCTGCACGGCCGGGAGCTTCTCGGCGTTGGTGAGGTCGGACTCGGCGACGTTGCAGGCGAAGAGCGTGGGCTTCATCGACAGGAGGAACCAGCGCCTCGCCGCGATCTCGCGATCTTCGGGGCCGAAATCGAACTCGATCGCCGGGCGTCCGGCGTCGAGATGCGCCTGCATCCGCCGCGCGAGATCGGCCTCCGCCTTCGCCTCCTTGTTGTTCCCCTTGGCGAGCCGCTCGGCCTTCTCGAGCGCCTTGCCGACGGTCTCGAGATCGGCCAGGACGAGCTCCGTCGTGATCGTCTCGATGTCGGCGACCGGGTCGATTTTCCCCGAGACGTGAATGATGTCCTTGTCCTCGAAGCAGCGGACGACCTCGACGATCGCGTCGACCTCGCGGATGTGCGAGAGGAACTTGTTGCCGAGCCCTTCCCCCTTCGACGCACCCGCGACGAGGCCGGCGATGTCGACGAACTCGACCGTCGCCGGGATCAGGACCTGCGTCTTGACGATCTTCGCGAGCGGCTCCAGCCGTTCGTCGGGAACGGTCACGACCCCGACGTTGGGGTCGATCGTGCAGAACGGGTAGTTCGCGGCCTCGGCCTTGCGCGTCTTCGTCAGCGCGTTGAAGAGCGTCGATTTCCCGACGTTGGGCAGTCCCACGATCCCGGCGCGCAGCATGAGGCGGGGAAGATAGCACGCGTTCTGCGTCACCCTGACGCTTCGGCATCGCGGGCAAACCCCTCTCCCGGCGGGAGAGGGGCGGGGGTGAGGGAGCCCTGCACGCCCGAGCGGCGGTTCCTGACCCCTCACCTCATCGGGTGGAGCTTGTCCGAAAAGGGCGCTTCCAACCGGTCCGGCGACGGAGGCGTGTCTCCCGCCCATTCGGCCTGGCTCACGATGATCGGATCGTCCGACTTCGCGAGCGACGCGAGCGTCTCGGCCGCCTTCTCCCGCTGCGCCGGCTTTCCCAGGAACCGAACGATGTTCAGAGACATCATCGACTCGAAACGGAATCTGCGGTCGGGATCCTTCGTCGCGACCGTGACGATCTCGTCGAGCTTCTTGTCCGGCAGCGCGAGCGTGACGTGCGACGGGTCGGGTCCGGAAAGGTAGGGCATGACGTCGATCCGCGTCACCTGCTCGGCGGTGCGAAACCTTTGCGGCGCGGCTTCGCCCAGGACCAGGGACGCCGCGAGAGCCAGCTTCATGTCTCCCCGACGGCGGGCCAGATCGTAGATCCCCTCGGTGCCGATGCGGATCGCCGCCAGGCCGACGAGATCGCTGATCAGGATGGTGTCGTCCTGCCGGAGCAGCCGCCCGAGCCGGATCGCTCGGCGGAAATCTTCCATCGCCCGCTCCGGATCGGGAGACGCCTCGCCTCGCGCCACCCACGACCTTGCGAACGCGAGCGCGAGGAGCAGGTTCGGAATCTGGGTGTCGGTCCCCCTCGTTGCGAAGACGTCCGGATAGAAGCGCATCGTCGCCTGATCGCACCACGGCTCGGCCTCGCGCAGCAGCGGATCCTCCGGAGGCAGGACTTTTCCGACATCGTTCGGGCCTTCGACTCGACGGTCCATCGCCGCGTCCCCTTCGCGAGAGCGTCGACCGTTCGGCTTCGCAAAGTCCGCGAACCACCTCGCCGCGTTCTCCGTCCCCGTTCCGAGCGGAGCGATCAGGTCGAGGTCGGTTCTGAATTGAATCGGCCAGGAAAGCGAGAACTGACTGCATGCCCAGCACGGAAACGTGAGCGCCGCCATCCGGATCGGCGCGGGATCGGGGACGACCGCGCCCCCGATCGCCAGCGGATGCGCCTCTGCCGTCCCGCCGCGCCGGTCGAGCCGGACCCCGAGAAGGACGGCGAGTGCGGCGGTCATCGAGACCACGGCAGCGAGCTTTCCGAGAGACGAGCGATCCTGGGAAGTCATCATGATTTCTCCTTTCCGGAGGGCGGCCTCACGGAATGCCGTCGATGGCCGATTTCGTCGGTACCCGCTTCCTCGAAGAGAGCAGTCCAGGCTTCGTCGTCGGGATCGATCCGCGGAAGCGAGATCGCGCGAGCGAGCTCCGGCTCGTGGCGGGGTCGAGCCGCCCGTTCGTTGTCACGGGGAACCGAGGCCACGACGGGAGGTCCTTCCCGGCGCGGGGCCCTCAGCGAAAGTGCGACGTGCGCGAGCGCGAGAAGAGCCATCGCGGCGGCCCAGGAGATCCTCAAGGGCCGGCTCTGCCAGATCCGCGTCCATCGGCCGACAGGCTCGCGCGCAAGGACCGGACCCACGGCCGCGAGCACCCGGGCGCGCAGCTCCGCCGGCGGCAAAGGAGGCCCGGCGCCGTCGAGGGGGTCGCGATCGTCTCTCATTTCTCTTCTCCCATGCGTTTGCGAAGCCTCGCCATCCCGAGCCGGTAGCGGCTCGCGGCCGTGAATGTCGGAACGTGGGTGATGTCGCCGATCGTCTCGAACGTGCAATCGGCGAAGTGCCGCAGGTAGATCGCCTCGCGCTGCGCCGAAGGAAGCGCGGCCATCCAACGCGACGCCCGGGCGGCGTCGATCGCGCGTCCCGGATCGTTTTCCGCCGCGACGAGCAAAGGGCAATCTTCGAGGGAGCTCGTCGGCCGGCGTTTCTTTCGCCGGGTCACGTCGACCGCCAGGCGGCGCGCGACGGAAAGCAGCCATGCCCTGGGGTTCGCCACCCCTGAAAGATCGCCGCGTCGTTGGACGAGCCTGACGAAGAGCTCCTGGACGACGTCGTTTGCGTCCTCGATCGATCCCGTCCTCCAGACGGCGAGCCCGAAGACCTGTCGTGAGCAGACGTCGTAGAGCTCCTCGATGGCGGAAGTCCGGCCGCTCGCCAGCTCCGAGAACAGTCGTCGCCAGAGGCCAACACCGGCGTCCCCCGCCGGAGCGGCGTCCACGATCTTCCCCGCGGGACTTCGGGGAATCTCGTCGGTCATGGCGATCATGGTAGTAGAGACGCCCGAGAGTCCACCGTTTGTCATTTCGAAGTGCCGATCGGCGATAATTCGGCCTCCGCCGATGCCCGACGGTCACCCGGATCGCTTGATTCCGCTGCTATGCTTCCGCCACAACTTGGAGGTCCGATGAAACGTCTCCCGACCGTCCTGATGGCCGTATTCCTTCTCGCCGCGGCGGCGCGCGCCGACGAGAAGTCGGCGATCCGCGGCTTCCTCGCCGGCTCCGCGGCGGACGAGACCGCGCGCGAGACCGCGTTCCGCTCCGCGATCGATCCGAACACGATCCGCGAAACGATGCGCACGCTTTCCGCGCGCCCGCACCACACCGGGTCCGAGCAGGACCGGATCAATGCCGAATGGATCCTCGATCGGTTCCGAAGCTTCGGCTGGGACGCGAAGATCGAGACCTTCGACGTCCTCTTCCCCACGCCCTCCGAACGGATCCTCGAGATGACCGCGCCCGTGCAGTTCACGGCGAAGCTGGCGGAGCCGGCGGTTGCCGAGGACCCGACTTCGAGTCAGAAATCCGAGCAACTCCCCACCTACAACGCCTATTCGATCGACGGCGACGTTACGGCGCCGCTCGTGTATGTCAACTACGGAATCCCGGCCGACTACGAGGAGCTCGACCGGCTCGGGGTGAGTGTCGCCGGAAAGATCGCGATCGCCCGTTACGGGCATTCGTGGCGGGGGATCAAGCCGAAGGTCGCGGCCGAGCACGGCGCCGTCGGCTGCATCATCTATTCCGACCCGCACGAGGACGGCTACCGCGAAGGAGACGTCTTCCCGAAGGGGCCGTTCCGGCCGCCGGACGGCGTGCAGCGCGGGAGCGTCGCCGACATGCCGCTCTATCCGGGCGATCCCGAAACTCCCGGCACGGGATCGGTCCCGGGCGGGAAGCGCCTGGCGCTTTCGGAAGCGAAGACTTTGACGAAGATCCCCGTCATGCCGATTTCCTACGCCGACGCGGAACCGATGCTCCGGCGCCTCGACGGGCCGATGGCGCCGGACGGCTGGCGCGGCGCGCTTCCTTTTTCGTACCACGTCGGGCCGGGAGCGGCGACGGTCCATCTGCGCGTGAAGTCTCACTGGGACGTCAAGCCCGTCCGGGACGTCGTCGCGACCCTCCGGGGCGCGCAATTCCCGGACGACTGGATCGTGCGCGGCAATCACTACGACGCGTGGGTCAACGGCGCCGAAGACCCGATCTCCGGCCAATCCGCGATGCTCGAGGAGGCGCGCGCGCTCGGCGATCTCTGGAAGAAAGGGTGGCGGCCGAAGCGGACGATCGTCTACTGCGCGTGGGACGGCGAGGAGCCGGGCCTCCTCGGCTCGACCGAGTGGGCGGAGACGCATGCGGACGAGCTTTCCCGGAAGGCCGTCGTCTACATCAATTCCGACTCGAACGCGCGCGGGTTCTGGAACGCCGGCGCATCGCACAGTCTCCAGCGCTTTTTCCAGGGTGTGGCCGAATCCGTGACGGACCCCGAGAGCCGGGTGTCGATCGCCGAGCGGCTGCGGCGGCGCGCGATCTCCGAAGCGGCGCGGCGGGAACGCGCGGGGGAACGGGATTCGGAGGAAGCGCCCACCCCGGAGGAGGTCCGCGGCCGGAAAGAGAATCCGGTGGACGCGCTCGGGTCCGGATCCGATTACACGGTATTCATCGACCACCTCGGAATCGCTTCCGCGAACGTCGGGTTCGACGGCGAGGACGACGGCGGCATCTACCACTCGATCTACGACGATTTCTTCTGGTACACCCATTTCTCGGACCGTGATTTCGTGTACGGCCGGGCGCTCGCGCAAGCCGCGGGAACCGCGGTGCTCCGCCTGGCCGGCGCGGACCTCCTGCCCTTCGACTTCGAAGCGCTCTCCGAGGCGGTCGCTCACTACATCCGCGACATCCGCCGCCAGGCCGAGAAGGAGCGCGCCGAGGTGCGCGAGAAGAACCGCGAGATCGAGGAGGGTGTCTTTGCCGCCATCGACGACCCGCGGCGGCCGACGATCGCCCCGAAGGAAGCGCCGGTCCCTCCGGTGATCGGTTTCGCTCCGCTCGAGAACGCGCAGGCGAAGCTCGCCGACGCGGCGAAGGCGTTCGACCGGGCGTTCGACGCCGCGCTCGCCGCGGGAGCGCGCCCGGAGATTCTCGCGGCGGCCAACGAGAAGTTGAAACGCGCCGAACGGACGCTGCTTTCCGACGCGGGCCTCCCGGGCCGCCCGTGGTTCCGGCACCAGGTGTATGCGCCCGGTTTCTACACGGGATACGGAGTCAAGACGCTGCCGGCCGTGCGCGAGGCCGTCGAGCAGAAGAAATGGGACCTCGCCGAGCGCGAGGTCGCCCGAGTCGCCGGGGTGATCGAGAAGGAGGCGGCGTTGGTCGCCGATATCGCCGCCGGGCTCGGGAAGGCTCCGAGGTAGAGACCGCCCGGGGACTTGCGCCCGCGCCGGGACGGCGTATCGTAGGTTCAGGAGCGGAGATGGCTCGCGGTTGGGGAAAAAGCGAGGAAGACCTCCCGGCGGAGAAGGAATCGGCCCGGGAAGAACGCTCGGCCGTCTCCGACGCCGCCCGGCGCGCCGACACCCGGCTTCGGGGGGAGCGCCACGCGATCGACCTGTCGCTCGCGCGGATCGCCGAGCAGCTCGCGCGCACCACGAATCCGGACCGGCGCGCCGCGCTCGAGTCGGCGAAGCGGGAGCTCGAGGAAAAGAAGAAAGCGCTCGGATAGGACCCGCCTCTCCCGGCGGGAGAGGCCGGCGCGCGGAGCGCGCCGGGTGAGGGAGCCTCGGCGGTGACCTGGCAGGCTGCTGAAAAAGGGAATCCGAGCGGGGTGTCGCGAGTCTTGCCGATCGTTCGCACTACCGCGCGGCTCTCGAGGCGAAGCGTCGTGTCGCGCCGGACGTGATGACAGGCGAACGGCAAGACTCACTCCACCAAAAGGTTGCGGCGGCGCCGGCCCGCCTGCGGCGTTGCCGTCGCTGGACGATGCAATCGGCATCGTCTTCGCGACGGCGTCTTGCGTTCGAGCCGGCGGCGCTCGCAACCCCGCCACGGACCCTTTTTCAGCAACCGGCTAGGGCGCCGAGAACCGCCGCGCCGTGTCCGGAAGGACCATTTCGAGGAGGAAGCCGGGGAAGGCGCGGCGGATGCGCTCGACCCGTTCCGCTCCCGATCCGTCTTCGCGGACGAGCTCGCGGATTCGCGTCAGGTACTTCCGTTCCGCTTCCACGATCTCCGCTCCTCCCGGCGCGCCGTGCCCGGGGACGTACGTCGCGGCGCCGATCGAAAGCAGCCTTTCGAGGCCGGCCTCGAAGCCCTCGAGCGAGGCGTCCTCGAAGTTGACGTGATACCCGTTCGAGACGAGGTCTCCGGTCACGACGACGGATTCCGCGGGAACATGGACGGCCGCGTCTCCCGCCGTGTGTCCGTGGCCGGTGTGGAACACCCGAACCCCGACGCCGCCGAGGTCGATCGTGAGCTCTCCGGAAAAAGTCAGGGCGGGAGGGAGACACTCCGCGTCGGCGAAGAGCCCGGCGAGCGCCGGGTCGCGCTTCCGCTCGGCGACGATCGCCGGATGGAACGTCTCGATCCCGCGCCGGCATTGGGCGTGCGCGACGACCGTCGCCCCGTTCCGCGCGAACCAGGAGGAGCCGAGCGCGTGATCGGTGTGATGATGCGTCAGCACGACCCACCGCACCGGCGCCGCGAAAATCCGCGTGACCGCCTCTTCGACCGCCCGCGCGTGCGCCGGCGCGATCAGGGGATCGACGACGAGCGTCGCATGAGCGCCCCCGATCGCGGTGCAGTTGGCGCCCCAGCTCGTCGTCATCTCCTCGCCGCCCAACGTGAGGACGGCGATGTTCTCGCGGATCCGGGTCTCGGTCAGATCGTTCATCGTGCCGCGTAGAATACCGTCCGACTGATGAAAACGCGCTCCGGTTTCCCGAGCAAGCTCCCGCGACGCCTCTCCGGGCTTCGTTCTCCCGATTCCTCCCTGGCCGCGCTGCCGGCAGCGCAATGGCGGCCCGAGTGCGCGGGGCCCATCGCGGCGCGACTAAGTCTCGCGCCATCGCTGCGCGAGACGACTTGCGCCGCGGGAGCGGGAGCGCAGCGAGGGGGTGGCGGTCCCGGCGGTCGAGTCGCTCGTTCGACGAGCCGCCGGGCCGCCACGCGCTCCGGTTTCCCGAGCAAGCTCCCGCGACGGTGCGCCTGGGCCGGGACCGATCCCCTGTACGTCGGCTACCACGACGCGGAATGGGGCGTCCCGGTCCGCGACGACCGCGTGCTGTTCGAGTTTTTGATTCTCGAGGGTTTCCAGGCGGGCCTTTCGTGGATCACGATCCTTCGCAAACGCGAGGCCTTCCGGAGAGCGTTCGACGAGTTCGACGCCGCGAAGATCGCGCGGTACGGAGCGCGCGTCCGGGAACGGCTGATGAAGAATGAAGCGATCGTCCGGAACCGCGCGAAGATCGCGGCGGCCTCCGGCAACGCGAAGGCGTTCCTGGACGTCCGCCGGGAACGCGGCTCCTTCGCGAGCTATCTCTGGGACTTCGTCGGCGGCCGGCCGATCCGCAACCGGTTCCGGACGCTCGCCGACGTCCCTGCCGAAACCGACGAGTCCCGGGCGCTTTCGAAGGACCTCCGGGCCCGCGGATTCAACTTCGTCGGCCCGACGATCTGCTACGCGTTCATGCAGGCGACCGGGATGGTGAACGATCACCTCGTCTCGTGCTTTCGGCACGCGGAGATCGCGAAGCTCGGATAGCGCGACGCCCCATTCGCCGCCGGGAACGCAAATTGCTCTTCCCTCTCTCATGGCGCGTTACGAAGTTTCGGAATTCCAGCTCGACGGGTTCCACGGTTTTCGATTGACCGATTCGGAAAGCGGCGCCGAGACGCACGTCTTTCCGCAGCTCGGCGACAACGCGACGACGTTCCGGACGGTCCCGCGCGGCCTCGACGGTCCGCCCATCGACGTCGTCCTGCCGCCCGAGCGGCTGAGCGAGCTCGCGCGCGTCCCTTTCTCCGCCGGAGTCCCGATCCTCTTCGCCTTCCCGAACCGGGTTCGTGACGGACGCTACGAATTCGAGGGGAACACGTACGAGATGCACGACCTTTATTCGAAGAAGTGGGACCACGCCGCCGGGCAGGCCATCCACGGGCTCGTCGACGACAAGCCGTGGAGCGTCGAGCAGGCGGCGGCCAACCGGGCGGGCGCCTTCGTCACCTGCTCGCTCCGCGCGGAGTCGTTCTCGCTCGTCGCCGCCCAGTTCCCCTTCCCCTGCCGGCTCGTCGTGACGCACCGCCTCCGCGAAGGCCGGCTCCATCTCGAGGCGGCGGTCCACAACACGGGCGAGACGGACCTTCCGCTCGGATTCGGCCTGCACCCGTGGTTTCCGGCCGCGATCCTGCCGGGCGCGATCCTCCCCGACGTCGTCGACACGATCCCGGCGCAACGCCGCGCCGGATCCGAGGTCCGGATGCCCGCCGCGGGCCATTGGGAGCTCGTCGACCGGATGCCGACCGGAAGGGTGCTCCCGGCCGAAGCCGACGCAACGAAATACGATCTCCGGGAATTCCGGCCGCTCGACCGGCGCCATTACGACGACGTCTTCACCGGCGTGCGACGCGACGACCGGGGCTGGTCGGAAGCCGCGCTGCGCGACCCGGAGAGCGGCCTCGAGCTCTTCGTCGCGGCGGGCCCGGAGTTCCGGGAGTGGGTGCTCTACGCGCCTCCCGATCGCTCCGTCGTCGCGATCGAGCCGTACACTTGCACGACCGACGCCGCCAACCTCGCCGCGCGCGGAATCGACTCGGGCCTGATCGCGCTTCCGCCG
>DATFVB010000210.1 GCA_035260525.1 Thermoanaerobaculia bacterium | reverse complement strand
AGCGCGGCGAGGCGCGAGCCCGGCGGGATGCGGGTTGCCGGCCGGCCGCTAAGGCGTACCGAAGAGCGTACGTCGTGCGGACGGCCGGCAGCACGCGCCCGCCCGGCTCGATGCATCGCCGCGCCCGCCTACAGAGAGTAGGAGGAGCCGCGGTGGGTCGCCATCAGCAGCCCGAACACCACCACCGCGCACAGCACGACCACTCCGAAGACCAGCACGATCGGAACGAGCACCGCGGCGAGCGCGCGGCCGGGTGTGGCCCGGTGGAGCCTCGTGATTCCCTTCACCGCGAGCACGATCCACCAGACGAACGCCACGAGGCCGCCGAAGATCGGAATCACCTGCGCGAGACTCGACACGGAGGAATAAGCGACGACTCGGAAAGTCCCCTCGAATCCCGAGGCCGAGGACCTCGCCGCCCCGACGATCAGCACGAAGAGATGCAAAATCGCCGCGCCGATGAAGAGCCCGCAGAGGATCGCGAAGGCGGCCGCGAAGGGCCAGGCGACGATCGCGCAGCCGGACGGCCGGCGTCCCATCGCCCACCAGGGAACGCCTCCCCATCGCCGGAACGCGGCCGGCGGGAACATCCGGATCCAGGGAGAGACGAAGACCCAGCGATAGACGAACGAGACCGCCGCGCCCAGGAAGGAGACGATCAGGCCGAAGAGGAGCGGCGACTCGAATCCGCCGCGCTCCGGGGTGATCCGCCAGGCCTCGTCCGGCCGCGTGACGAAGAGCTTGATCGTCTCGACGAAGGCGTGAAAGGGGTCCAGGTCGCGGCGCCGCTCCCAGGGCAGGATGCCGGCCGCAGCCGCGGGGTCGGGCGGAAGAGAGGACATGGGAACCTCCTTCGGCGTTTCCGCGATTATGCCATCGTCGGCGCGGCGAAGCTCAACCTCGCTTCGGCGGCTAACCGGGCGGCTGCGGCAGGAAGGCGATCACTCCGGCGTCGAGCAGGCGCTTGAGCGCCCGCAGCGCGTCCATCTCGGCGAGCGCCGAGACGCGGATCACCTCGGCCGCCGAGAGGCTCCCGTCGATCCGGGAGACGAGGAACCCGTCGACGGGCATGAGATTCAGCCGTTCGAGCGCTTCGGGATCGAGGGCCACCACCGGCACGTCTTCCGGGCGGAACGCCGTCTCGGCGAGGCTCTGCTTGTAGCGAACGCGGGCGCGCGGCAGGGCCTCCGCCAGACCGGGGATCTCCCAGTGCAGCGCTTCGAGCCCCTCGAGGATCTGCACCGCCGCGCCCCAGTGGCCGCCCTTCTCGGCGTCGGTCGCCTCCGCGAGCCGAGCCTCGAGGCGCTGCCGTCGCGGGATGGCCGCGCTCACGTCGCTCGCCCGCGCGAGGTTGGTCCGGACGAGATCGGCGACCGCCTCGATCACCGAGTACTGGGAGAACGGGAGCTCGCGGCAGAGACGGCCGATCGTGCGCTCCCCGTCGAGGAGCGGCAGCACGACCCGCGCGACCCGCGGATTCTCGTACTCCCCCGAGGCCGAAAACGTCGTGCCGGTCCCTTCGAAGATCGACTCGGGGGAATAGCGGATCCGGAGCGCGTTCCACGCATCCGCCCGCCGGGCGCCCTCGATGACGACGGCGACGGGGTCGATCGACAGCTCGACCATCTTCCTCGGAGGCAAAGGCTTCGGGTCGTACTCGAACGTCCCGTCCTCCCACAGGAAGGCCTCGCAGACGTTGTCCATCGTCTTCTCGGTCAGCGTGGTGACGGCGTCGTCGCGGGTGAGCTTCTCGACCATCACGAGGATCTGCCCCATCATGATCCCGGTTTCGCGCTGGATCTGAAGCGAGCGGTTGACGTCCTCCTCGGCGCAGTAGCCGAGCCGCACGAGATAGCTGCCGTAGTAGTCGCGCGGGAGGTTCGAGGCGCACGCGGTGATCCTTCCCGCGTCGAGGCAGATCCGGCGCTCGATGCCCTCGCGGGGATGGCGGACGGTAATGACGCCGTCGCGGCGGCCGGCGCGAGCCCACCGCATGAGCTCCACCATCGACATGCTTTCGAACGTGCCGGAGAGCGACAATGAATCCTCCGAGAAGGCGAGCCGATTGTACGCTCGCCAAAGGCGGCGGCCAACGACCTGCTAGGAGTTTGCGCCGGCAAACTCCTAGGGTTTACCGCTTTCACACTCACGAAGAGGCCGACGAGTGGATGAGCCGCGAGATCGTGAATACTCTCGTGCGCCCGAAGTCGAAGACGTAACCGGCGCGGTCGATGTCGAGTCTATCGACGCCGAGCGGCGGCCGAGCCCTTGACCCACGCGGCGCAGGCCGCGGCCGTCTTGCCGACTTCGGACCGGAGCCCGCGGTCGCGTTTCATCTCTCCCTCGAGCCACTCGACGTCGCGCCAGAGGGTCGAGGGATCGCGGTCGACCTCACGGGCGACGGCGGCGATGGGCACGCCCGCGATCTCTCGCCCGAGATAGCCGGCGAGCGCGCGGACACGGGAGAGAGACCGGAGTCGCGACGGGCCCTTCACTTCGGAAAGCGCGACCTTCATCCCCCGGGCGACCCATTCGACCAGAGCACGGGCGTGGGCACGGCGGGAGGACATGGCGGCAGGCTCCGCCGCCTCCCGCGCCGGACGCTTCTGCTTGG
>DATFVB010000209.1 GCA_035260525.1 Thermoanaerobaculia bacterium | reverse complement strand
CGCTGAACTCGCTGAGGATTCCCTGAGACGCGGCGAGAACCGGGCGATGCTGCGGAGCCGATTCTCAGTTGGCGCGACTTTGATCTCGCGGCGAGGCGCGAGCCCGGCGGGATGCGGGCCGGCCGCGAGATCCCGAGGCCTACCCGGGCGTAGGTCGCAGGGTCTCGCGGACGGCACGCGCCCGTCCGGCTCGATGCATCGCCGCACTCGCCGTCGGCCCTAGTAATACGGTTCCCAGATCCAGAATATGAGCTCGCTGATCCGCGCCGCCAATCCCCGGTGCGACCAGGTCCGGTGCGTCACCTGCCGGCAGCGTTTCATGTCGTCGTCGAACATGTGCTGGACGCGGTCCGCGAAAGCGCGGTCGTAGAAGACCAGGCTCTCCTCCGCGTTCTTTCCCATCGAGCGCTGGTCGAAGTTGATCGATCCGATCGTCGCGAAGATTCCGTCGACCAGAAAGACCTTGTTGTGCATCATCGTCGGCTGGTACTCGAAGATCTTCACTCCCGCTTCGAGGAGGGGTCCGTAGTGCAGCCGCGAGGCGAGGCGCACCATGGGCAGGTCGATCTTCGTCCCGGGCACCATCACCTGCACGTCCACGCCCCGCTGGACGGCGCGGATCAGCGCGTTGCGCGTCTGCTTGTCGGGGAGGAAGTACGCGTTCTGGATGCGGATCGTCTTCCGGGCCGACTGGATGGCCATGTAGTAGAGCATCTTCGGCAGGGACGACGCGTCGCCGCGCGAGGCCTTGATCGCTTCCGCCTCGACGTCGCCGGCCGGCGGGATCTTCGGAAAAAAGCGGTCCCCCGCGAGGATCTCGCCCGTCGTGTAGGTCCAGTCCTCCGAGAAGATGGCCTGCATCTGCGCGGCGACCGGTCCTTCGACCCGCACCTGCGTGTCGCGCCACTCCTTCGTGTTGCGGGCGTTGCCGAGCCAGCGCTCGTCGATCCCGAGCCCTCCCGTGTAGCCGATCTTCCCGTCGACGATGAGGAGCTTGCGGTGCGTCCGTTTGCCGATCTTGTAGATCGAGAAGAGGCGAATCGGGCGATATTCCCGAACGTTGACCCCCGCCCGCTTCAACGGTTCCTCGAGGTCGCCGAGCTTTCCGCCGTACGCGTCGATCAGCAGCCGGACCTCGACCCCCCGCCGAGCGGCGTCGATCATCGCCGCGGCGAACTGCCGTCCGGCGTCGTCCGGCTGGAAGATGTAGGACTCGAGGTTGACGCTCGTCTTCGCGGCGCGAATGTCGGCGGTCATCGCCGGGAAGATCGCGTCGCCGTTCTCGAGGAGATCCGCGGAATTGCCGCCGATCATCGTGCTGTTCATCGTGTCGAGCGAGCGCCGGAACTGAGGGTCCTCGACGCCGAAGTCGGCCTGGAAACGATAGATCTCCCGCTTCTCGGACGCGACGATGCCGTGGATGACCGTGCAGCGCGTCTGGGACCCCGCCGCGACGAGGATGAGGAAGGCGAGGACGTCGCGGCGCGGCGAGAACGTCACCGGTTTCCGGACACGGCCTTCGCCGCGGACGTCCTCGCGCCCGAGCGGTCGACGTCGGCTTCCCACAGGAGGGGCGGATGCCCGGTCACGTGCGCCGGGCGGGAAGCTCTCGCCCTCTGCGTCGTGCGCGGAGAATTCCCCGGCGGTCCCGCGACGAGGACGGCGATGCCGGCGACGAGGAAAAACGCTCCGATCAGCGCGCAGAGGGTCTTCACGTATGTGCTCCTGACGCACGATCAGGAATGCAGGAACGATGCCAGTGGATTTCTTCCGGAATGCCGCAAGGAACGGCACGGTCACCTCCGGCGCCGGGGCGGGAATGGACCGCGGAAGGCGTCGCGGAAGATCTCGATGCGCGGCGCCGAACCTTCCGCGGAAAGGATCGCGACGACGTCGAAGCGGCAAAAGCGCTCGCGCATCCGGCGCCGCGCGAGATACCACTCGGCCGCGCGGGCGAGCCGCCGCTGCTTTTCCGGCGTGACCGCTTCCGCCGGATGGCCCGCCCCGGTTCCGCGGCGCCATTTGACCTCGACGAAACAGAGCGTTCCCCCTTCTTCGGCGACGATGTCGACCTCTCCGGCCGGCGTGCGGAAGTTCCTCTCGAGGATGCGGAACCCCTCGCGGCGGAGAACGCCGACGGCGAGCGCCTCGCCCCGATCACCCACGCCCCGGGTGCCGGCGAAACGACGGCCGTCGCCCCCTTTGGGCTTCCGCATGCGGCGCACAACCGCCGCGACCGCGGCGGCGATTCGAGAAAGCATGGGCGGATTATGCCGAGGCCATCGCCTTCCCGTCGCGGCAAAATGAGCATGGCCTCGGAGGCCCTCGCATCGCTTGATTTTTCGCCGCAGGCTATCCAGCGCTGAGCGCGCCGATCGCCGCGCACGCCCGTGCGCGAGCCACCGAGGCGAAAAACTGCGATGCGGGAGCGGAAGCGCTGCGACGGGGTGCCCGCACGTGCGGTCGAGCCGCTCGTTCGGCGCAGCCGCACGGCGGGCACGCGCTGCCGGCCCCCGAGCAAGCTTTCGCGACTTCCGCGGTAAACTGCCGCCGCTTTGAGCCGTTTTTCCCTCTATGGCGCCCGGCGAGTCGAGCTCGCCGAGGCGGTTTCGCGGGCCATTGCCGCCGCCTTCGGCGCGGCGCCGCCCGGGACCGTGGAGCTCGAGCGGCCCGCCGATCCCGCACACGGCGACTATTCGACCACGGCGGCCTTCGACCTCGCCAGGACCCTGCGCCGCGCTCCCCGGGACATCGCCCGGGAGATCGCGGGATCGATCGTCCTTCCTCCGGGATTCGCGGAGGCGCGCGTGGAAGGTGCCGGATACGTCAACTTCCGGCTCGACCGCGCCGCGTTCGTGGCCCGGTTCTTCGCCGAAGAGGAGAGCGCCATCCCGCGGGCGGGCGCGGCCGCGAAGGTCATCGTCGAGCACACGAACATCAACCCGAACAAGGCGGCCCACATCGGGCACCTCCGGAACGCCATCCTCGGGGACACGCTCGTCCGCTGTCTCCGGGCGTCGGGGCACGCCGTCGAGGTCCAGAACTACATCGACGACACCGGGGTGCAGGTCGCGGACGTCGTCGTCGGGTTCTGGGACCTCCGACGCTGGTCGCTCGACCGGATCCGCGAAGCGATCGAACGGCCGGCGAGCGCGGGCGAGCGCTATCGGGCATTCGGAGACCTGTGCTGGGAGGTCTACGCCGAGGTCGGCCGCTGGTACGAATCCGACGTGTCCACGAAGGGCCTTCGCAACGAGACGCTCCATGCGATGGAGGAGGGCGGCAATGCGCGCGCCGCGGCGGCCGCCCTCATTTCCGAGGCGATCACGCGGGAGCACGTCGCCACGATGGGGCGCCTCGGCGTCCGCTACGACCTGCTTCCGCGCGAGTCCGACATCCTCGCGAAGCATTTCTGGACCCGCGCGTTCGAGCTCCTCGAGGCGCGGGGGGCGATCGTGCTCGAGACGGAGGGCAAGCACGCGGGCTGCTGGGTCATGAGGCTCACGCATTCGGAGGAGTTCGCGGGCCTCGAGGAGCCCGACAAGATCCTCGTCCGGAGCAACGGCACGGTGACGTACACGGGCAAGGACATCGCCTACCAGCTGTGGAAGTTCGGCAAGCTCGGCCTCGACTTCGACTACGCCCCCTTCGTCCCCGACTGGAACGCGGCTCGCGGCGCGGCCGACTCCGTGCCGGCGGAGGTCCGCGACCATCCGATCTGGCGGACGGAGACCGGCGCGACCGGCGACCATCCTCCCTTCGGCGCAGCCGCGCGCGTGATCAACGTGATCGACCAGCGGCAGTCCTATCCGCAGAAGGTCGTGCGCGAAGGGCTCCGCGCGCTCGGACGGGAAGCGGAGGCCGAACAGTCGATCCATTTCGCGTACGAGATGGTCGCGATGACCCCGAAATCGGTCGCCCGCCTCGCGGAGGAGTTCGGGGACGAGTACCGGCTCTCCGACGAGGACCGCGGGAAAGCGGTCGTCGAGATGTCCGGGCGCAAAGGCCTCGGCGTCAAGGCGAACGACCTCCTCGAGCTGCTGATCGGCGAGGCGCGGAAACGCTCCGTGTCGAACGAGCTCGCGCCGCCGTCGGAAGACACCGGGAACGCCCAGGCGGAGGCGATCGCCGTCGGCGCGCTCCGCTACTTCATGCTGAAGTTCGGCCGCAACAAGATCATCGCCTTCGATTTCGACGAGGCCCTCGCCTTCGAGGGGGATACCGGCCCGTATCTCCAGTACTCGTTCGTGCGGGTCGAGAACATCCTCCGGAAGCTCCGGGAGCGCGGCCTTTCCGCGGAAGTCGATCCGGCAACCCTCGGCGACGCGCCGTGGGAAGACGACCTCTGGGAGCTCTTCGTCGAGGCCGCGCGGATCGACGACGTCGTCGCGCGCGCGGTCGAAGCGCTCGAGATCGCCGCCGTCGCGCGGCATGCTTACGCGCTCGCGCAGGCGTTCTCGCGCTTCTACCACCGGCACCCGATCGTTTCGGAGGAGGACCCGCGGCTTCGGGCCCGCCGGCTCGCGGCCGCTCTCGCGTTCCGCTCCGGTCTGTCGCGCCTGCTGGCGCTACTCGGAATCCCGTCGCCGGAGAAGATGTGACAGGAAACCGGGAGCCCTCGGCGCCGCGAGCTTCGCGAGCGCGGGGGCGACGCCGAGCAGCACCTTCCCGATCCGCCATCCGGTCCTGACCTTCGTCCAGCGCAGCAGCACGGTGGCGGCGAGCATGGAGAGGCCGCCCCACTTGAGCGTGGAGCCCGCCGTCCGGATCCGGGCCGCGGTTTCCGACGACAGGCGGCCGGTCGCGTGCTCGAGCGCGCGCCAGGAGGAGGCGAGGCGGATTCGCTCGCGGTCGCCGGCGGCGGCGAGGGAGTCGAGGTCCGGTTTCACGGTTCGGGACCCGTGAAAGCGTCGAAGTCGCGCCGGAGCTCCTCGGCCGTGCGGCGCAGCGACGGCGCCGCGATGCCGCGCCATCCGGCGAATCCGAGCCCCGCCGCGGCGAGCACGCACAGTCCGAACACCGCGAAGATCGCGCCCACGAGCGTGCCCCACCAGGCGTAGAGCGCCGCCACGAGTCCGGCGACGAGGAGAGCCGAGGCCAGCACCATCAGGGCGAGCGCGACGACGAGCATCGCCGCGCGCACCGCCATTCCCCGCGCCCAGGCGCCCGCCTCCCCGCGAAACATCGCCCAGCGCACGGACGCGAGAGCCCGGGCCGACCGCGCGAAAGCGGCGGCGGAATCCTTCCACTCGCCCCAGGCGCCCGGCGCCGGCTCGGACGATTCCGGCTCTTCCACGGGTCCGGCCGTCAGTCCCGCGACGCGACCGCGGCGGCGATGATCGCGACCGCCGCGATGCCCACGATCCACTTCCATCCCGATCGGCGGCGGCGACGCCCCCCGGTCACGAGCGGGACGCCGTATTCCTTCGCGAGGCGCACGCCGCGCCCGGCGGCGAGCGCCAGGAGCGCCGCGCCGTGGCGCTTGGCCTCTTCGAGGAGCGCTTCGCCGCGCGAGAAGGCTTCGCCGCGAAGGTCCTTCCAGCATTCGGCGAGATCGTCGTTGCCGTCCTTGAGCGTCTGCGATGCTTCGTCCAGGACGGCCTGCCAGGTGTTCATGTTTGCCTCCCCCCCAGGGTCGACGCCTATCTTAACGCGCGGCGGGAAAGGAGCAAGATGAGCGCCGCCGCCGGCCGCGGTCCGCGTGGCGCCCCGTCAGGGACGGTGGAGCCGACCGGCGGCGAGGACGTCCTCGAGGGCGGAAATCGGGATCGCCCGCGCCGCCGCCTCGGGATCGGCGAGCTCCACGGCGTCGACGGCCAGCGCGACGAAATCGGTCCCCGTCCGCACCGCGACGGCGGTGCCGCGGGCCGGCGAACCGGACGCCGACGGATCGACCAACGGCAGGACCCCGCGCGGCATGACGAGGCACCCGTCGCGGACCTCGCGGACCAGGGTGACGAAGCCGACCCGCTCGACGGGGACGAAATACGAGGCGCCGCCGACGCGGACGACGAGACCCGCGACGCCGCTCACGCGTCCGCGAGCCGGAAACGGGAGATCTCCCGCTCGAGGGCCCCGATCTCGGTCTGCAGATCCTCGATCGCGGCGCTCACGACGGACGCCGTCTGCGTGTTCTCGGCGCTCTGCCGGCGCACGCGCGAGATGAGCTCGACCAGGCGCGCCGACTCCGCTTTCTGGCGCTCCGTCGACGAGAGGACCTCCCGGATGCGGGCGAGCGTGCTCTCGGCCGCCTGCGCGATCGAGTCCCCGGCGTTCTTCTGCTCGCGAACGGCGCCCTTGATCGACGCGGAACGCTCCCGCATGGAGGTGACGGCGTTCTCGATGTGCCGTCCGCCCGCCCTCTGCTGCGACATGGCCGAGGCGATCTGGGCGATCTGCTCGCGGACGCGGTCGATCGCGGTCGCCACGCGGTGCGACCCGTCGCTCTGCTCGGCGGTCGCGCGGGCGATCTCCGCCGCGGCGCCGCTCGCGAGCCGCGACCGCTCGAGGATCTTGGCGAGGCGGTCCCCGGCGCCCTGCGAGCGGCCGACGCCGTCCTCGACCCGCCGCACCGACTCCTTCATCGAATCGGAGAGAGCGGCGACCTCGTTCTGGATCCCCGAAAGGAGGTCGC
>DATFVB010000208.1 GCA_035260525.1 Thermoanaerobaculia bacterium | reverse complement strand
ACTCGCGCCACCAGAAGGTTGCGGCGGCGCAGGCCCGACTGCTTCGTTGCCGCGCCTAGACGATGCGGCCGGACACGTCCGAGGCGCGGCGTCTTCCATTCGAGCCCGCGGCGGTCGCAACCCCGCCACGGACCCTTTTTCAGCAACCTGCTAGGAGGAGGGCGTCGAGCCCCTCTTTCGGGTGGAGGCCGGCGTCGCGCCGACCTTCGACGCCGCGTCCTTCGCCATCTGGAGGTGCTCCTTCAGGGTCGGAAGCGTTTTCTCGGCGAACGCCTTCAGCTCCGGGTCCTTGCCCGATCTCGCTTCGCGCTCGAACTCCGCCACGTCCGCCTCGTGGTCAGCGACCATGTCCTTCATGTATGCCCTGTCGAAGCTCGCGCCGTTCATCTTTCGGAGCCGCTCCGCCGTCTTCCTGTCCTTGCCGGAGACCGATGAGGGCAGGGCGAGTCCCTTGCTCGAGGCGATTCCCTTGAGCTCGTCGTTTGCCTTCGAATGGTCGTCCACCATCCGTTGCCCGAACTGCTTGACGGACTCGTCCGAGCCGTTCGCCGACGCGATCTTCCCGAGCTCGACTTCCGCCATCCCCCCGCGCGCGGCTTTCATCGCGAACGCGTGATCCGTGGAGGTCGACATCGACGACATCCGGCTCTCGGTCGCCGTCGACGCGCCTTCCATCGCCTTGGTTGCGTCCGGCGGTGGAGGCGCCGAGCTGGCGGCTCGTCCCTGCGCGAACGCGATCCCGCCGGTGAGCGCCGCCGCCGCGGCCAGCAGGCTGGCCATCCTCGTTCCGTTCATGGTCTTCGTCCTCCTCTGTCTCTGTCGGCCCGGACCCTCACGATCCGGGAACACGTTCGTTCCAGGCGCAGACGTTCCGGAACTGCGCCGGGATCAGCGAGCCGAGGAAAACCTCCCGGGCGGGACGGTCCACTCGGTCGAGCGCCTCGCGATAGCTCTTCAGGCCGAGGCGCTCGCGCTCGCGAAGGCTCTTCCATCCGGCGGGTCCCGTGAGGAACGAGCCCGTCACCTCCGAGAGCTTCGACCACGATTCCGCGGCCGGGACCGACGGCCCGGAGCCTCCGGAAAGCCTCGCGATCTGCCGCCGGAGCTCGGCAGCCTGATCGGCGTGCCGGTCGGCGATCGCCGTCAACCGTCGAGCCAGGTCGCCGTCGGAAACGCTCCGGCTCGCGTCGCGGTAGATGCTCACGGTCGCGGCCTCGGCTGCGAGCAGCTGGGCGAGCTGCCGAACGGTGTCGTCCTTCGCCGGCGTCTTCATGACGACGAGATCTCCTTTCCTCATGACCGGTCGATCATCGCGTCGAGAATGTCGATGTGACGCTGCTGCGCGGGGATCATCGTCTCGACGATCAGCTGTCGGCAGGACGCGTCGAGCTCGTCGACGGCGTCCTGGTAGTCCTTGAGCCCGTGCTCCTCCCCCTCCTTCAGCGCCTTCAGCGCGGAGGCATCGCCGAACAGGGAGGAGACCCCCTGGACGGTTTTCGCCCACGCTCCCCACGCGCCGGACGCATCGTCGGCTTCGCCCCCGAGCCTCCGGATCTCCTCGCGGAGCTTCTGCGCGTGCTCGCCGTGCTCGCGGGAGATCTCGCGCAGGCTCGCGAGCTCGGTCGCGCGCCCCGGTTCGACCTTTTCGATCGCGATCCGATACGTCTCCGCGGCCGAGATTTCGCCGCGAAGCAGAGAGTTCAGTTGATCGACCGCCGTTCGGGTCATGGTCTCGGCCATCCGTTGATTACCTCCGGGCGAACGCAGTGCAACATTCGTTCCATGGGGATACGTTTCGAAACGCGCCGGCTCGCGAATTGCAACCGCCGCGTTCCGGAGGTGCCGCATGGAGCGTCCCACGATTACTCTGGAAGACTTCACCGGGATGCCGGCGGGCCGCGGCGTCGAGGACGGCGTCGTCGAATCGTGTCCTCGATGCGGGCGAAACGGCGTGTTCCGCCATGACCTCGCCGCGGACTACGTCGTCCACGTTCAGACGCTCGAGATCTTCGGCGACGGCATGCGCGACCAGCCGCGCGACCGCTGCACGCTGCCGACGGGTAAAGAACAGGGCGACGGAAACTCCTGACCGAGGGTTACTTCTTCTTTCCCGGCGCGGGCTTCTTCGTTCGCGGCGTCGGACGCCGCTCGAGACCGGGGAGCTTTCCGTCTCGCTCGGCCGCGAGTCCCCGCGACGAGACACGCTTCTTCGGCGCCGGCGCCGCGTCTGCCGCGACGAAGCGCCCGGTTCCTCCCGCGCGCCCCGTTGCGCTCTCGTGCCGGCGTCGCTCGTTCATGGTCTCTTCGCCGGTCGGACCGTGGAACTCTCCTCCCAGGCGCCGGCGCGCCTCGATCTCGTTTCGGGCCATCGCGTCCTCCTCGCACCGGGAGGTGCACGCGGCGTGCCTCAGTGCCGGGCGTGAAGGCGCCGCCGGCCGCGCGTGCTCTTCCGAAACCGTTTCCAGAGCAGGTACAGGATTCCGCCGACGACGACGAGCAGGCCGAGCCCGGCGAGCCCCGCGCGGTGGACGATCGTTTCGGCGTTCCGGCCGCCCCAGTAGCCGAGGAGCGACGAGAGCGCCCCCCAGAGCAGACCGCCGGCCAGGTTCCACGGAAGGAACCGGCGGTAGGGCATCTTCGCCGCGCCCGCCGCCGCCGGCACGATCGTCCGCAGGAAAGGGGTGAACCGGCCGAGCAGGACCGCGATCCCCCCTTTTTTCAGGAACGCGCGCGCCCGGCTCCATTGCTTGTTCCGGCGGCGCCGCTCGAAAAAGTCGGCGCGGCGGCCGAGAAAGTATCCGACGGAATCGCCGCACCACGCTCCCCCGATCGCGGCCGCCATCACCGGAAGGAGAGGGACGCGGCCGCGCGAGGCGATGACGCCTCCCAGGATCGCCGCCACCTCTCCCGGAACGAGGAACCCGACGAGGAGCGCGGTTTCGGCGCCGGCGAACAGGAACACGGCCGCCACACACCACCCGGCGGGGATCGAGAAGAACGCCGCGATCAGCTGTTTCACTGCCGGTCAGCGTAGCAAGAAACCGGCCCCGCGCCGCGATGGGATACTGGGCCGGATGGCAGGAGCGCCCTTCGACGGCCGGCGATACTCGAACGCGGACCCGGACGCTTCCGGCGCCAGGGCGTTCCTTCGGTTCCTGAATTGGATGCTCCACCGCCGCCGCGGCCGCTGGAACCGGTGGACCGACGCCGCGCCGGGCCCGCGGCCTCCGGCGCGGATCGAGGGCGCCCGATGGCGCGCGACGTTCGTCAACCACGCGACCGTTCTCCTCCAGGGAGGCGGCGTGAACGTCCTGACGGACCCCGTCTGGTCGGAGCGCGTGTCGCCGGTTCGGTTCGTCGGGCCGCGCCGTCACCGGCCGCCCGGAATCCGGTTCGACGACCTCCCGCCGCTCGACCTCGTGCTCGTCTCGCACGATCACTACGACCACTTCGACTATCCGACGGTGCGTCGGCTCGCGGCGGAGCACCCCGGCGCGTTCTTCGCGACGGGTCTCGGAAACGGGCGGCGGCTCGCCTCGCTCGGCGTCCGGCGGGCGGCGGAGCTCGACTGGTGGGAAGCCGCGGCTCCCGGACGCGTCGGCGTGACGGCCGTACCGGCGAGGCATTTTTCGGGGCGCGGGCTTCGAAGGAACCGCTCCCTCTGGACCGGTTTCGTCGTACGGGGCGAGGCGGGCTCCTTCTACTTCGCCGGGGACTCCGGGTACGGTCCGCACTTCGCCGAGATCGGCGCCCGATTCCCGGACATCGCCCTCGCGATTCTGCCGATCGGCGCGTACGAGCCGCGATGGTTCATGCGTCCGATGCACGTTTCTCCGGAGGAAGCCGTCCGCGCAGCGGAAGACCTCCGCGCGAGAGCGGCGATGGCGATCCACTTCGGGACTTTCGAGCTCGCCGACGACGGGGAGGAGGATCCGCCCCGGGAGCTCCGCGCCGCTCTGGCGCGGCGGCCGCAAGCGCCGCCGTTCTGGGTCCTCGATTTCGGCGAGAGTAGAAACGCGCCGGCGGCGACCTGACAAACCGAGAGGCCGGCCGACGCTTCCGTCAACCGGCCTCTCCCTCATCAACCCGTCTTTCGTCCGATGCGAGAATCGCGCCAGCCGGCGAGGGGGGCGCACATCCGGCCCGACGGCTATCGGGATCGGCGGCGGCGTTCCCGCTCGAACGCGTCGCGGGCGGGCCCGACGGCATCCACCCATGCGGGGCCGTCCGGAGCGCGGCGCGCCTCCCAGCGGCGCGCGAGCTCGCTCTCGACGTCGGAGAAGTTGCGGTCCTGGAATTCGAGGTCCGCCGCGGTTTCCCACCCGAATCGGTATCCCGGCTCGTAGTAGTCGTACGGCTTTCCGGTGCGGTAATAGGGCCGCCGCCGATAATTCTGCCGCCAGTAGTCGCCCGCCGCGACCGGATCGAGATCTTCACCGGCCGCGAGGCCGCCCGTCCCGGTCGATTCTCCCCGATCGACTCCGAGCCCGGTCGCGGCCCCCGAGGCGATCTCCACGAAGGCGCTCTCGGCGTTCCCCGTCGATGCTTCGGTTTCCGCCACGTCGACGCCCGCGGCCTCGTCGCTCATTCCTTCCCGAACGGAGTCCTCGGGGTCGTGGTCCATCACGGACGGATCCGCGCGGAATCGGGAGGCGTCCACCCACTTCTCGTCTTCTTTCGTCATCGCGGACCTCCTGCCACGCGCGTCCGGCGCGGGACTCTCACCCGGAACAGCAAGACTCGTACCCCGGAATTCGGGAGAAATGGCTTCGCCCTTGCATTTTTCGCCGCCGTGACCGAGCCGGCATCGAAAAAAGTCCCGGGCCCTCCCCCGGAGAAGCGGGCGGTCGAGTACCTCTCGAACGAGCGGACGTTCCTCGCATGGGTGCGGACGAGCATCGCCGTGATCAGCCTCGGATTCCTCGTCGCGCGCTTCTCGCTGTGGCTCCGGGAGCTGGGAATCCAGCTCGCGCGGCGGTTCACGTTCTCGCGGTGGAACACGTCCCTTCCGATCGGCGAGGCGATGATGGCGTTCGGAGGGGTGATCGCGGTCCTCGCCGCGTGGCGGTACCACGTCGTGAACCGCTCGATCGAGCGCGGCATCGTGTCCGCCGACCGGTGGCTGATCGGCCTCGTGACCGTCCTCCTGGTCGCGCTGACCACCGCGATGATGGTCTACGTCGCCGGAGCCTCCGGCCCTTGACTCACGGCGCGGCGATTCCGCGCCGCGTGACGAGGTACACGGCGAAGCTCCCCAGCCAGTGGCCCCCTTCGTAGTGTTCGCCGGTGACCGCGGCGAGCCCCGCCTCGCGGTGCCGGCGCCGGGCGCTCTCGAGGGCCCCCCGCCTCGGATCGGACGCCGAAAGCGCCGAAACGATCCCGTCGAGCATCCACGCCCGCGACAGGTTCAGGCCGTCGAGGTGCGCGAGCTTCGGGTCGGACGGATCCGTCACGACGACGGGCGAAAGCCACTCGCCGTCTCCCCCGCGCGGGATCTGCGGGAGGAAGTCGGAGAGCCAGGTTCCGAAGGCTCCGGGCGAGAGCACCCGCCGCATCAGGTCCGCCTCGGCCAGGCACGGTGACAGGAAGTCCTGTCCCGACGGCTCGTACGAAAGGGGACACGCCCGGTCGGCGGCGTAATACGCGCGGGAGCGCTCGAGGACGAGCCTCTCGACGTCGTCCCGGCGGACCGCCCGCGCCCAATCGAGCACGAGGCCGAGAGCGAAGGCGGTCTGGTCGTGCTCGCCGATCCGGACGGGGCGCGAGAGCTTCGGCAGCCAGTTCGAGAGCCGTGAGACGGCCGCGTTCTCCAGCGGCGCGAGCGAGGCCGACCATTTCCGCGCATCCGGGTCGTCCCACGAGTGGAGCTCCGCCGAGAGCTGCAGCAGCCACGCGAGCCCGTAAGGACGCTCGAACGACGAGCGCCCGGGACCTTCGAGATAGCGCGCTTCGGCCGCGAGGTTGGCGGGCGTGAGGCTGCGTCCGACGGCGGCGCGCGCCTGTGCCGCCCACGCCGCGTCCGGAACGTTCCGGAGCAGCCGGACGAGGAGCCAGTGCCCGTGCACCGACGAGTGCCAGTCGTAGCATCCGAAGAAGGCCGGCGTGAGCTCGCGCGGCGGCCGGGCGTCGGCGTCGCCGTTCATCACGTGGGCGATCTTGTTCGGGTACTCCCGGTGAAGGCAGTCGAGCGCGAGCCGGGCGAAACGCGACGCGGCGTTCGCGTCGAAAACGGCCGCCGCGGACTGTCCCGCCCGCGCGGGAGAGGCGGCGAGCCCCGCCAGGAGGAGGATCGAGATCGTCTTCATGCGCAGGATCGTACCGCGGCGCCCGTGGCTCATTTCTTGCTCGAAATTCTTCCGAGTCTTCAGCGCGCTTCCGGAGATCGACGGCGGTCTTGGCGGCGCAACTCGGTCAGGAGGTCCGGCGATGGAACGAAGAAGAGAAGAAGAATTCCGGAACGCCCGCGGCCGCCGCGGCGAGCGATGGGAAGAGGACACCACGACCCGGGAGCGCGGCGGGGACGGCCGGTTCGTCGACGAGCCGCGGTCGGCCGTCAGAGAGAAGAGCGAGTATCCGGCCTCGGAGCCGTGGCGGGAGGGGCGGTTTCCCTCCGGCGACGAGCGGTGGCTCCGGGAGCGCGATCGCCGGGAGTATCTCCGCCCGGAACGCGACTTCGAAGGACGCCAGATGGGAGAGCCGTTCCGCGGACGCGGCGGACAGGAACGCGACGACGACGGGGGGTTCCGGCGATTCGACCGGTACGGCCCGGGCCCCGGGTACGCGTCGGCGCGCTTCGGCGACACGAGCCCGTTCAGCGAGTCGTCGCAGGGACGCTTCGCCCACGATTACGCGCAGGGGGCGAGCGGCGGCCTGAATCCCGGCTCCGGCCTGTCGGCGGGCGGCCCTTCGGAATACGGCTTCTACGAACCTTCGTGGCGGCAGGGACCCTTCGCGGGAAAGGGACCGGCGGGTTACACGCGATCGGACGCGCGGATCGAGGAGGACGTCTGCGACCGCTTGACCGAGCGCGGCGACATCGACGCGAGCCACGTCCGCATCCAGGTGCGCGGGGGCGAGGTCACCCTGGAAGGAGACGTCCACGATCGCCGGACGAAACGCGCCGCCGAGGACGTGGCCGAAAGCGTGGGCGGCGTTCGCCAGGTCCACAACCAGCTGCGGATCGAGACGCATTCCGGAGCGCCGGAGCCCGTCGCCGGAGAGCCCGGGAAGAGCGGCCGACGGCGGCGGCGATAAGGTCTCAGAGCTTGCCGACGACGGCCCCCGGGAGCGCTCTCGCACACCAGAGGCAGGCGAGGGCGCCGCCGGCCCGGAGAATCTTCGGGAGGGTCTTGTCGGCGAGCCGCACGGGAGAGCCGCAGCGCCCGCAGTTCCCCACGATCGGGAAAGCGCTCGCGGGCGCCATCCGCGCCCGGAAAGCGACGAGAAACGGACCCTCCCGACGGCCGCGCGCGGAACGGGCCGAATCCGAATAGGCGACCCGCCGCAGCAGCGTTCGGATGTCCTCTCCGGACATCTCGAAGCCCGGCTCCGTCTCGATCGCGCATCGTTTCAGGACGTGCCGCAGCATCTCCTCGTCCGCGTCGAAGAGCGAGGGACCTTCTCCCGTGTCGAACGCGATCACGCCGCGCGCCCAGGCGGAGAGATCGGCCGGCGAAAGGCCTCCCGCCAGCCTCTGCAGCAGGCGCGACTGGATCTCGCCGGGGTCGACCATTTCGATGCCGAGGCGTCAGCCGCCGAGCGTTTTGGCCACCGCGTCGGCGAGCGCCATGTACGCCGCCGTCGCCTTCGACTTCGGCTCCGCGATGACGATCGGCGTGCCGGAGTCGCCTCCCGCGACGATGTTCGGGTCGATTGGAATCTCTCCGAGGAACGGGACCCCGAGAGTCTCGGCGGTCCGCTTTCCGCCGCCGTGCTTGAAGATCTCCTCCCGGTGCCCGCACGAGGAGCACTCGTAGTAGCTCATGTTCTCGACGATCCCGAGGAGCGGTACGTTCACCTTCTGGAACATCGCGAGCCCCTTGCGCGCGTCGATGAGCGAGACCTCCTGGGGAGTCGTGACGATCACCGCGCCGGAGAGCTGGATCTTCTGGGTGAGGGTCAGCTGGGCGTCGCCGGTGCCGGGCGGCAGATCGACGAGGAGAAAGTCGAGCTTTCCCCACGCGACGTCCTGGAGGAACTGCTCGACGGCCTTCATCACCATCGGCCCGCGCCAGATCACGGGCTGGTCGACGTCCATGAGGAAACCGAGCGAGATGACCTTCACGCCGTGGCGCTCGATCGGGACGATCTTGTCCTCCTCGTTGACGTACGGCTTCTCAGTGATCCCCATCATCATCTGCTGCGACGGGCCGTAGATGTCGGAGTCCATGAGCCCGACCCGGTAGCCCAGCCGCGTGAGCGCGAGCGCGAGGTTCGCGGTGACGGTCGACTTGCCCACGCCTCCCTTGCCGGAGGCGACCGCGACCTTGAAGCGCACGTCCTTCAGGATCTCTCCCGACGGCACCGGGGCCGGACGCCCGGACGGCGCCCCCGTCCCGGGCGCCCGCGCGTCGAGCGCGATCGTCACGGCGTTCACGCCGGGGAGGGACCTCAGCTTCTCGGTCGCGTCGCGCTTGATCTCCTCGGCCACTCCCGGGGACTCCGTCGTGATCTCGAGCCGCAGCGAGACGTTGCCGCCGCCGACGGCGAGGTCCTTGACGAACCCGAAAGAGACGATGTCGCGCGAAAGGCCGGGGAACTTGACGGTCCGGAGCGCGTCCAGGACCTGTTTCTCGTCGAGAACGGTTGACGACACGGCGACCTCCTGCCGAAAAGCCGATGATAGCGGCTTTCGCCGCGCGACGTCCTCCTCAGGCGGGAGACGCGCCCGCGGCGATCGCGCGCGCCCGCTCGCGCAGCGACTCGATCGCGCGCCGCGTCTCGGCGACGAGCTCGTTCCGGTCGGCGACGCTCTTCCCGGCGACCGGGATCGGCTCTCCGATCGCGACCGCCACGGGTCCGGGCGCCAGCCAGAATCCGCCCCGCTGCTGGATCCGGAACGTCCCCGCGATCCCCACCGGGACGATCGGCGCGCCGGTCTTCAGGGCGAGGAGAATGCCCCCCTTCTTGAACGGGAGCATCTCCCCGGTCCGGGTGCGCGTCTGCTCCGGGAAGACGATCACCCGCATTCCGGAGCGGATCCGCCGCGCGGCGACGTCGAGCGACTCCCCCGCGCGCCGCCGGTCCTCGCGGTCGATCGGGACGAACCCCGCCGCGGCCATCGACCACCCGAGCACGGGAACCCAGAAAAGGCTCTTCTTCGCGAGGAACCGGACCCGGCCGGGCAGTGCCGCGAGCAGGACGAAGATGTCGAAGATCGACTCGTGGTTGGCGAGGTAGAGGCAGCCGTCGACGGACCCGGCGCGGCCGGCGCCCTCGACGCGGAGCGGAACTCCCGTCGCCGCGAGCACGGTCTTCGCCCACCCCCGCGCGAAAAGGAGGTACCAGTCCCCCCGGGGCGGGACGAACGCGGCGAAGATCGACGGAATTCCAAAGGCCAGCGTGGCGACGACGATTGCCGCCCAGGCCCAGAGGGAGCGGAGGAACCGCACCCAACGATCTTAGTGCCCCGGACCGGAAATAACGTGACATTTGTTCGGAGCGCCGCGGGGTAAGCTGAAAGTCGCCGCGGCACGGGCGTATCGTTGCCATCCCCGCTTTCGCGGGGACCGAGCCGCGGCGCCGCCGCTTGCCTCACGCCGCCCGAACCCAACGGGCGCCCCCACATGGCGAACGATGTCGGCGTTGCGTCGCGGGCCCGATGCTAACGGCATCTGCTCCCGCGACGCGTTGGGAGCCCCGCCGGGGAGCCATGGGGGCTGCGTTCCGAGCGCCGCCGGGTCGCCGGCAAGACGCCGCGACGCCGGCGATGCGTTGCCATCGTCCAGTCGCGGCAACGCCGCAGGCGACCCGGCGCCGCCGGAACCCGGAGGGCGCGCGGACATTGCGGCCGCAGACGGCGTTGCGAGCCGCGCCCGATGCTCCCGGCATCGAATCGCGTCTCGCGTCTGGTCTGCAACCGCAAGCCCCGCGCGCGCAACCCCC
>DATFVB010000207.1 GCA_035260525.1 Thermoanaerobaculia bacterium | reverse complement strand
GCTCGACGTACGTTCTGTGTACGCCTTCACCGCCGGCGGCCGACCCGCATCCCGGCGGGCTCGCGTCTCGCCGCGCCTCGCCGTTGTGGTCAACTGAACCTCGAAGTCGGCAATCGCACCGGGAGGTCGGGCGCGGACCATTCGGGCTGCTATACGCGTCCGTGCGCCCGCCGCCGGGCGCAACGTACGCCCCGGTACGCCTTACCCGCCGGCGAGTGCCCCGAACGCGTCTTTCAACCCGTCTGGCCGCGCCTCGATCTGGGTCATGACTGATTTGTCCCGGCCGGGCGCGTGCCGCCCGCCGGCGGCTCGACGTACGTTCTGTGTACGCCTTCACCGCCAGCGGCCGACCCGCATCCCGGCGGGCTCGCGTCTGGCCGCGCCTCGCCGTTGTGGTCAACTGAACCTCGACGTCGGCAATCGCACCGGGAGGTCGGGCGCGGCGTTCCCGGGCTTGTCATCCTGAGGAGCAAAGCGACGAAGGATCTGCCCTGGGGTTACGGGGCAGATCAGCCTTCCTTCTCCCGGCGGGAGAAGGTGCCGGCGCAAGCCGGCGGATGAGGGAGCTCGGCGAGCGTCGCGAAACCGGGCCGGCCGATCCGGGATAAAATCTCTTCCATCGTGACCACTTCCCCCAGAACCGAGCTCCCCCTCCACCACATCGCGATCGACGGGCCGATCGGCGTCGGGAAGACCTCCCTCGTCGAGCTCCTCGCCAAGCGATTCCAGGGGGTGAAGGTTCTCGAGGACATCGACAACCCGTTTCTCCCCGACTTCTACAAGAACCGGAAGGGAGCGGCCTTCCAGACGCAGCTCTTTTTCCTCCTCTCGCGGTACCAGCAGCAGCGCGAGATCGCCCAGATCGACCTCTTCTCCGGGCTCGTGGTGGCCGACTACACGTTCCCGAAGGACAAGATCTTCGCGTGCCTGAACCTCGACGACTCGGAGCTCCTGATCTACGACAAGCTCTACAACCTGCTGTCCGAGAGCGTCCCGAAGCCGGACCTCGTCATCTACCTGCAGGGATCGCTCGAGACGTGCCTGAAGCGCGTCAAGAAGCGGAACCTGGGATACGAGAAGTCGATCTCGGTCGACTACCTGCGGCAGCTGATCGAGGCCTACAACTACTACTTCTACCACTACGAGGAGACGCCGCTCCTCGTCGTCGACACCAACGAGATCGACTTCGTCACCCGGCCGGAGCATTTCGACGACCTCGTGGAGCAGATCAAGAAGATCAAAAAGGGCGTACAATATTACGTTCCGATCGGATCCCGATAGGCGGGACCGAGACGGAGGACATTTTTCACGAGCCCTTTTCGGCGGCCACCCTCGGGGGCCGACCGAAGGCCGAGGAGCGAACGTGAAGACAGCGGAAACGCCGGTTTCCATTCCGGAGCTCGTCTCCCGCAAAGGGAAAGAGAAAATCGCCGTGCTCACGGCGTACGACGCGCCGTCGGCGCGCCTTCTCGACGCGGCGGGGATCGACGTCCTGCTCGTCGGCGACTCGGTCGAGATGGCGGTCTACGGCCGCTCTTCGACCCTGACGGCGAGCCTCGACGCGCTCGTGCGGCATGCCTCGGCCGTGTCGGGCGCCGCCCGGCGCGCGCTCGTCGTCGGCGACATGCCTTTCCTCTCCTACCAGGCGAGCCCGGCCGAGGCCGTCAGGAACGCGGGGCGGTTCCTCGCCGAGGGGGGCTGCGGGGCGGTCAAGCTCGAAGGGGGCCGGCGCGTCCTTCCCTCGGTCGAGGCGATCCTCGCCGCCGACATCCCCGTCATGGGCCACGTCGGGATGACGCCGCAGTCCTTCCGGAAGTTCGGCGGCTTCCGGGTCCAGGGGAAGACGGCGGGCGCCGCCGAGGACATCCTGGAGGACGCGAAGGCGCTCGCCGAGGCCGGGTGCTTCTCGATCGTGCTCGAGTGCGTGCCCGACGCGCTCGCCGCGCGCATCACGGAGTCGATCCCGGTCCCGACGATCGGGATCGGCGCCGGCCCGCACTGCGACGGCCAGGTGCTCGTCTACCACGACCTGCTCGGGCTTTCGGGCGACTTCCGGCCGAAGTTCGTCCGGCGCTACGCGGACCTCGCGCCCGTGATCGAGGACGCCGCGCGGCGCTATCTCGAGGACGTCAAGTCGGGCGCTTTCCCGTCGCGCGAGGAGACGTTCGTCCCCGACGCGCCGCCGCTCCGGCGGGTGTACTGAGGCGCCGGAGAACACCGTGTTCGTTACCTCCTCGATCCCGGAGCTCCGCTCGGCGCTCTCTTCCCGCCGCGCGCTCGGGCCGGTCGGCTTCGTGCCGACGATGGGCGCCCTCCACGAAGGACATCTGTCGCTCGTGCGGCGCGCGCGCGAGGAGGCGGCGACCGTCGTCGTCTCGATCTTCGTCAACCCGCTGCAGTTTTCCCCGTCGGAAGACTTCACGAAGTACCCGCGGACGCTCGAGGCCGACCTCGATCGGCTCCGGCACGAAGGGGTCGACGCCGTGTTCCGGCCGGATGCGGCGGAGTTCTATCCTCCCGGCTTCGCGACGGCCGTGACGGTCTCGGGAGTCTCGGAGGGCGAGGAAGGCGCCGCTCGCCCCGGTCACTTCACCGGAGTCGCGACCGTCGTCGCCAAGCTCTTCCACGTCGTCCTCCCCGACGTGGCCGTCTTCGGGCGCAAGGACCTCCAGCAGGCGGCGGTCGTGCGGAAGATGATCGAGGATCTCGACTTTCCGATCCGTCTGATCGTGGCGCCGATCTCCCGCGAGGACGACGGCCTGGCGCGCTCCTCGCGCAACGCCTATCTCTCGCCCGAGGAACGCCGGCGGGCGGCCGCGTTCCCGCGCGTCCTCTTCTCGACCGCGGAGCGGATCGCGTCCGGGGAGCCGGTCGCCGCCGCCGAGGCGAAGGGGCGGCGGGAGCTCGAAGAGGCGGGATTCTCGGTCGACTACGCGGAGGTCGTCGATCCTTCGACGATGCGCCGCGTCGCCGGGCCGGTCGCGGGAGCGGCGCTCGCCGCCGCCGTCCGGCTCGGGAAGATCCGATTGCTCGACAACGTTTTACTGGAAGGACAAGGACAGCGATGAAGAAGGAAGTTCTGCGGGGAAAGATCCACCGCGCCACGGTGACGCAGGCGGAGGTGGATTACGAAGGGTCGATCGGCATCGACGCGGCGCTCCTCGAGGCGGCGGCGATCGAGCCGTACGACCGGGTCGAGGTGTACGACGTGACGCGGGGCTCGCGGTTTTCGACCTACGCGATCGAGGCGCCGGAAGGGTCGGGAACGATCTCGGTCAACGGCGCCGCGGCGCGCCTGGTCGAGCCGGGGGATCTCGTGATCATCGCCGCGTACGGAACCGTCGAGGTCGGGGAGCCAAGACCCGCGCCCGCGCTCGTCTTCGTGGATCGAAAGAACGCGGTCTCCGAGATCAAGGTCCGCGAGCTCCAGGGGGTGTCGGCGTGACCGCCGCATCGGCGCCGGCCGCCGCGAGCCGGACGCGAGAAGACACGTTCGGCCTCGGCGGCCGGGAGTTCCGGTCGCGGCTGATCGTCGGGACGGGGAAGTACGCGTCTTTCCCGCTGATGAAGGAAGCGCTCGCCGCGTCGGGATCGGAGATCGTCACCGTGGCCGTCCGGCGGGTCAACCTGACGGACCGCTCGAAGGAGTCCCTGCTCGACTGGCTGCCCGACGGGATGACGATCCTGCCGAACACGGCCGGCTGTTACACGGCCGACGACGCCGTCCGGACGGCGCGGCTCGGGCGGGAGGTCGGGCTTTCCGACTGGGTGAAGCTCGAGGTCCTGGGCGACGAGCAGACCCTCTACCCCGACAACGACGAGCTGCTCAAGGCGACGCGGACGCTCGTCGCCGAGGGATTCACCGTCTTCCCCTACACGTCGGACGATCCGATCGTCTGCCGGAAGCTCGAGGACGCGGGGGCGGCGGCCGTGATGCCGCTCGGCGCCCCGATCGGCTCCGGACTCGGGATCCAGAACGCGAACAACATCTCGATCATCCTGGAAAAGGCGTCCGTCCCCGTGATCGTCGACGCGGGAGTCGGCACCGCGTCCGACGCGTGTCTGGCCATGGAGCTCGGCGTCGCGGCGGTCCTGATGAACACGGGAATTGCCGGCGCCGCCGATCCCGTCCGCATGGCCGGGGCGATGCGAGCCGCCGTGGAGGCGGGTCGCGACGCGTTCCGGGCCGGACGGATCCCGAAGAAACGGTATGCGACGGCCTCCTCTCCGGTCGAGGGAGTTCCGGGTAAGTAGCTGAATCGAATCGGTTTCATTGACCGTCCGCCTCGCGGCGCGGCAGGGGCGGGCTTTTTTGTTGCGCCTCCTGCCATTGTCTGCTACTGTCCGGCTGTCGAATAGCTAACCGAGCCAGTGCCACAACCGTGTATCGCCCGATCGATTTCCGTCCTGAACAGTGAACGGCCCTCTTGCGCGCTCGGCGCGGCTATGTCTTTGAAAGGGGGTCGGTCGCAGTAGAAATGCATGGGGCCCGGGATCGCCCCGCCGACCTCGAATCGAGACGGTCAATCTTCCCCTTCCGGCGCGTGGCGCCGGGTTGCTTCTAAAATTTAACGTTTTTTGGGGATCACGAATCCCCGGGAGTCACGAAGAGTCACCATGAACCAGTTTACGGACAAAAACCTCACCTGCGTGGATTGCGGCGCGACGTTCCTTTTCTCGGCCGACGACCAGGAGTTCTACGCCCGCAAGGGTTTCACCAACGAGCCGAAGCGGTGCAAAGTGTGCCGCGACAAGCGCAAGACCGCCGGAGGGGACTCCCGCGAGCGCACGCTTTACACGGTCACGTGCGACGCGTGCGGGAAGCAGACCCAGGTGCCGTTCAACCCGACCAACGGGAAGCCGGTCTACTGCCGCGACTGCTACCAGTCGCGCCGCCAGCCGCAATCCCAGGCGTACTGAGCACTTCCTTTTTTCTGATCCGGAGGAGGGGGCCGAACGGCCCCCTCTTTTTTTTCCGGCGCGCTGTCCCGCGAGCCGGCTCGGGGGCGCAAGCGCGGGGCGGCGAATCGAGCGACCTGAGCCTTTCGCTCGCGGCTGCCATCCCTTCGGTCGCAGCCGTCATCCTGAGTCCTTCGCACGCGGCCGTCATCCTGAGCGCCGCGGCCTGCCGCGCCGAAGCCTTGGCGAAGGCGGGAAGGATCTACTCCTGGCTCGCTCAAGGGTAAATTCCGCGAAGGATCTGCTCCCGGCGGGGTAGATTCTTCGTCGCTTCGCTCCTCAGAATGACAAAGTCGGCTTTCATCGCCCATCGGCGAGATCCCATCTCATCGGCTATTGCGAGGCGCGCAGCGGCGAAGCAGTCTCCACACCGTTCCTCGATTCGGAGATGGCTTCGCTTGGCTCGCAATGACGGGGGATGGCGAGTGAGACAGGACGCGTCGGAGTACTCGAGCCGGATCTTTCGCTTTTCCGGCCCCCCTGCTACGATTCCGTCCGCCCCATGACGACCGCCATCGCTTCGCGCACGTGTGATTCCCTGATCGATCTCGTCGGCAACACGCCGATGCTGAGGCTGTCGAGGTTCGCGCCGGGGCTCGACGTTCGCGCCAAGCTCGAGTACCTGAATCCCGCCGGCAGCGTGAAGGACCGGATCGCCAGGGCGATGGTCGAGGACGCCGAGCGGCGCGGGGTGTTGAAGCCGGGCGCCGCGATCGTCGAGCCGACCTCCGGAAACACCGGGGTCGGACTCGCGATGGTCGCGGCCGCGAAGGGCTACGAGGCGATCTTCGTCGTGCCGGAAGGCTACGCGCACATGAAGTGCAAGGTGATGCAGGGGCTCGGCGCCACCGTCGTCCGCACCGACGCGGCGAAGGGGATGAAGGGCGCGATCGCGAAGGCCGAAGAGATCGTCGCATCGCGGCCCGGTTCTTACATGCCGCAGCAGTTCAAGAACCCGGTCAACCCGCGCGCCCATTACGACACGACCGGCCCCGAGATCGAGGAGCAGTGCGACGGAAAGATCGACGCGCTGGTGGTCGGCGTCGGCTCCACGGGAACTTTCATCGGCTGCGCCCGGTATCTCGGAGAGCGCCATCCCGGGCTGATGCGCGTCGCCGTCGAGCCCCAGGGCTCGATCCTGCAGGGAGGCGAGCCGGGTCACCACGAGGTCGAAGGGGTCGGCCTGTCGTTCCTCCCGGAGATCCTCGACCGGAGTCTCATCGACGAGGCGATCATGATTTCCGACGACGAGGCGTTCGCCGCCTGCCGCGAGCTCGGCCGGACCGAAGGGCTCCTCGTCGGCGGATCATCGGGCGCCAACGCCGCCGCGGCCCGGCGGATCGCCCGACGCCTGGGGCTTGGGAAGACGGTCGTGACGCTCTTCCCCGACGGCGCCGAACGCTACCCGGGACAGGGAGTCCTCGAGTGACGGGCTTCTCGACCGACGCGATCCACGCGGGAAACGAGCCGGATCCCACGACGGGCGCCGTCTCGGTCCCGATCTACCAGACGTCGACCTACGTCCAGCCGGAGCTCGGCCGCCACAAGGGATACGAGTACGCCCGCACGGGAAACCCGACGCGGCGCGCCCTCGAGGAGAACCTCGCGGCGCTCGAGCGGGGCGCGGCCTCGCGCTGCTTCGCGTCGGGGATGGCCGCGATCTCGGCGGTCGCGACGTTCGCGAAAGCGGGGGAGCACGTCGTCGTCTCCGACAACACCTACGGCGGGACGTTCCGGCTCTACAACCGGATCCTCTCGCACATGGGGGTGGAATTCTCCTTCGTCGACACGCGCGATCCGGGCAACGTCCTCCGCGCGCTCCGGAAAAACACGCGGTTCATCCATCTCGAGACCCCGACGAACCCGATGATGTCGCTCTGCGACATCGCCGCGATCGTCGAGGTCGCGAAAGGGAAGCCCGCGAAAATCGCGAAAGACGGCAGGGACATCCTCGTCGTCGTCGACAACACGTTCGCGACTCCGTATTTGCAGCGCCCGCTCGAGCTCGGGGCCGACATCGTCGTCCACTCGACGACGAAGTTCTTGAACGGCCATTCCGACTCGGTCGGAGGCGCCGCGATCTCGAAGACGAAGGAGCTCGACGAGTGGCTCGGCTTCGTGCAGAACTCCGCCGGCGCGATCCTCTCCCCCTTCGATTCCTGGCTCGTGCTGAGGGGCGTCAAGACGCTCGCCGTCCGGATGGACCGCCACGAGGCGAACGGGCGCGCGGTCGCGGCCTTCCTCGAAAAGCATCCGAAGGTTCGGAAGGTCTTCTATCCCGGCCTCGCCTCGCACCCGCAGCACGACCTCGCGAAGCGTCAGATGCGCGGCTTCGGCGCGCTCATCTCGTTCGACGTCGGAAGCTACGCCCACGCCAAGGCGCTGCTGGACACCGTGAAGATCTGCTCGTTAGGGGAGAGCCTGGGAGGAGTCGAGACGCTCATCTGCCACCCGGCGACGATGACGCACGCGTCGGTGCCGGAGGAGGACCGGGGCAAGCTCGGCATCACGCCGGGGCTGGTCCGGATCTCCGTGGGGATCGAGGACGAAGAGGACTTACTTTCGGATCTCGGCCGCGCGCTGTCGGCGTTTTGACGGCTTCTTCGCGGCCGTCTTGCCCGCCCGGGGCGCCGCCGCCGCTTTCTTCTTCCGGCCCCGCTTCTCCTCGACCCCGTCGACGATCCACTGGCAGAAGCGGGCGTCGGCATTGCGGATCGAGAAAGAGAGGATCTCGGGCAGCTCGTAGGAGTTGATCTCCCGGATCGTCTCGGCGGCGTCGGGGAAGCGCTTGGCGATCGTCTTGATCACGAGGAGATATTCCGTGTCCTCGCAGACCTTCCCCTTCCACCGGTAGATCGACCGGAGCGAGGGGATCATGTTGACGCAGACCGCGTGCCGGCGGTGGACGAGCGCTTCCGCGATGTCGAGGCCCTGCTCTTCCGTGCCGACCGAGGTCAGGATTACGACGATGTCGTCTCCGCGCATAGGCTGACCTTAGAAGAAGGATGGTCTGAGGTCAAGATCACGCTGGTTTTCGGGCGCGCGATGCATCGAGCCGGGCGGGCGCGTGCCGTCCGCGAGACCCTGCGACATACGCCGCCGGTATGCCTCGGGATCTCGCGGGCCGCCCGCATCCCGCCGGGCTCGCGCCTCGCGCGCCCGATCTATGATTCGAGTGACCGCGATTTCCAGCTCGTTGGACCCCGCCTCTCCCCGCGGGAGACCTGTCGCGCCGTAGCCTCGGCGAAGGCGGAGGCCGCCCGCCGAAGCTCGCAAGAACGAAGGCGGGCGGGTGAGGGAGCTTGGATCCGGCTCCGTCATTGCGAGGGAGCGGCCTGCCGCGCCGACTCGTCCCGCCGAAGCCTCGGCGAAGGAGGAAGCCTTCTGGCGAAGGAGCGGAGCGACCGCGGCAATCTCCCTGTGGTGGCACATCGGCCCCGCCTCTCCCCGCGGGAGAGGCCGCCCCGCCGAAGCTCGCAAGAGCGAAGGCGGGCGGGTGAGGGAGCCGTCTGGTAATCTTGCCCACCGAAATGCGCATCCTGTCCGGCATCCAGCCCTCGGGCAAGCTGCACCTGGGCAATTACCTGGGCGCGCTCCGGCAGCACCTCGAGCTCCAGGAGAGCGGGGACGCCTTCTATTTCATCGCGGACTTGCACGCCCTGACGACCGTCAAGGACCCGGATCTGCTGCGCGAAAACGTCCGGGACGTCGCTCTCGACTACCTCGCGCTCGGCCTGGATCCGGCGAAGGCGGCCTTCTACAAGCAGTCCGACGTCCACGAGATCCCGGAGCTCTCGTGGCTGCTCACGACCGTGACGCCGATGGGGCTCCTGGAGCGCTGCACCTCGTACAAGGACAAGATCGCGCGGGGGCTCTCCCCGGACCACGGGCTCTTCTCCTATCCGGTGCTGATGGCGGCCGACATCCTGATCGTCGATGCCGACGTCGTCCCGGTCGGCAAGGACCAGAAGCAGCACGTCGAGGTCGCGCGCGACATCGCGGGGAGCTTCAACCATCTTTACGGCGAGGTCTTCAAGCTGCCCCAGGACCGGATTCTTCCCGAGGCGGGGGTCGTCCCGGGCATCGACGGCCAGAAGATGTCGAAGTCCTACGGCAACGACATCGGGATCTTCCTCGAGGGGAAGGCGCTGAAGGAGCGCGTCATGGCCATCGTCACCGACTCCGCTCCCGTCGAGGCGCCCAAGGACCCGGACGCGAACAACGTCTTCAATCTCGTCAAGCTCTTCGCGACGCCGGAAGAGACGGCCCAATGGCGCGCGCGTTTCACGGCCGGCGGCCTCAAGTATTCCGAGGTCAAGAAGCGGTTGATCGCGCTCCTCGACGAGCGGTTCGGACCGGCCCGCGAGCGCCGGAAGGATCTCCAGAAGAATCCTCGCTACGTCGACGGCGTCCTGCAGGACGGCGCCGCGAAGGCGCGCAAGATCGCGTCGGCGACGCTCGCCAGGGCGCGGAAGGCCTGCGGGATCGATTAGCGGGCGCGCCGATGCATCGAGCCGGCCGGGCGAGTTGTGTCTGTCAAGTTCTGCAAATTCGGTCGGGGGCTGGATCTCCGCATCGGGGTTAAGCCGCCGTCCTGATTCGTTCCTTCTTGAGTTCTCGGAGCGCCTCCATGTTGAGGTAGCGGATGGCTTCGATCCAGTGTTCATGCGTTTCCAGGGCCAGCGCCCGGATCAGGCGCAGACAACTTTTCTCGTTGGGAAAGATTCTCACCACATGGGTGCGGCGCTTGATCTCCTGGTTGAGGCGTTCGAGCATATTGGTGGACTTGATGTGCTTGTGGTGAGCCAAAGGGAACCGGTAGAAGGTCAGCGTTTCCTCGATGTTTTCCTCGACCCACAGGCAGAGCTTGGCATACTTGCCCTGCCATTTGCCCAGCCAGGACGCCAGGTCGGCCCGCGCCTCCCGGACGTCGCGGCGATCGTAGAGCCAGCGCAGCTCACGGAGGCAATCGTCGCCGCCCCGGCGCGGCAGGTAGTCCAGCGCGTTGCGGAGGAAATGCACGTAACAACGCTGCCAGGCGGAATCGGCAAAAACCTCCCGGATGGCGATCTTGAGGCCGGCGTGGTCGTCGGAAACCACGAGCTCGACGCCGCGTAGACCTCGATCCTTGAGCTTGAGCAGGAAGTCTTTCCAGCTGCTGCGGCTCTCGCGATTGGCCAGCTCGACGGCCAAAACACAGCGCCTCCCCTCGTTGTTGATCCCAATGGCGATCAGAACCGCCTGGGGGTCGATCGTCCCGTTGACCCGCACCCGCTCGTAGCGGGCGTCGAGAATCAGGTACGGGTAATCCTCCTCGAGCTTGCGCTGCGAAAACTGCTCCAGCTGCTCATCCAGTGTCTGATTGATCCGGCTGATGGCCGAAGCCGAGAATGCGTGCCCGCACAGCTCTTCGGTGATCGCCTTGACCTTGCGCGTGGAGACGCCCTGGACGTACATCTCGGCCAGAGCCGAAAACAGCGCCTTCTCGCTGCGCTGGTAACGCTCGAACAGCTCGGTCGAAAACCGCCCGTCCCGGTCCTGCGGTATCCGAAGCTCCATTGTCCCCACCCGCGTCGTGAGGTATCTCTCGTAGTAGCCGCTCCGATACCCCACCCTCAGAGCCGTGCGCTCTCCCTTGCGCGCCCCCACCGCCTCGTCCATCTCTTGCTCGAGAACCTCTTGCAAAACTTCCTTCACCACCGACCGGAAAAAATCTCCGTCTCCTCCCAGCAACTCCTTCCAATCCCTCGCCGTTGCCTTACTCTTCTGCCTCGGGGCCATCGATCTCCTCCTTATGGTTCTTGTTTGGTCGCAAAAACCTTATCGGAGATCCTTCGGCCCCCCTCTTTTGCAGAACTTTCGGCACACTACCAAGCCGGCGCGCCTCCTCCGTCCCGCGACCTTCGCCGGCTGCGCGATCATCTCCACAGTCGCGCGCACGCTCGTGCGCGCCTCCGCCAAAGACCCCTTGGCGAGCGTCTGCCCGAAGGTCGCGAGCTCCCGTCGCGAGCGGCGCGGGTGGCGCGGCACGACTCCCGCCGAGGATCCGGCCGCCGCGCACGGTCCTGCAGCCCCTCCGCAGCGTGCGCCGGTCGGTCCCGGCGGGGCGCGCCGCGACAGGACCCGCGATCCCGCTCGCCTCCTCCGTCCCGCAACCTTCGCCGGCTGCGCGAACTACAACCCGATCTCTTCCGCGACGGGCTTCAGCGCTTCGATGAGGAACGCG